>NZ_JBEYVI010000048.1:0-91094 GCF_040643955.1 Streptomyces sp. NPDC047061 | reverse complement strand
CTCCATCCAATCGGACCGGACCACACCCGCGCACCTCTTCCACCCCGCAAAATCCCACGTCACAGGGCTACAGAACGACTTTGCCGGGACCCTGGGTAGGTGCCCAGTCCGGTGCCGTGCAGGGTGCCGCGGCGGGCGATCGCGGGCACGATGCCGCGGGCGCGGACCTGGTCGCGGTAGATGTCGTGGTCGTAGCCGCGGTCGGCGAACAGCGAGTCCGGCTTGCGGCGAGGATGACCAACCCGGCCGCGGACCGGCGGGATCGCGTCGAGCAGGGGCATGAGCTGGGTGACGTCGTTGCGGTTGCCGCCGGTCAGCAGGACCGCGAGCGGGGTGCCGTGTCCGTCGGTGATCAAGTGATGCTTGGAGCCGGCCCGCCCCCGGTCGACCGGCGACGGGCCCGTGTGCTGCCCCCTTTTAGCGCCCTGACGTGCGAGGAGTCGACCACGCAGCGGGACCAGTCCAGACGCGCGGCCGCGTTCAGTTCGGCCAGCAGGACCTCGTGCAACCGCTGCCACACGCCGGCCTCGTTCCAGTCCCGCAGCCTGCGCCAGCACGTCATGCCCGATCCGAAGCCCAGGTCCCTGGGCAGGTACTCCCACTGGATCCCGGTGTGCAGTACGTACAAGATCCCGCACAGCACCGCCCGGTCCGGCAACGGCTTGCGACCTGGATACCGGAACCTGCGCTCACGCTGCGGCAGCAGCGGCTCCAGACGGTCCCACAGTTCATCCGACACGATCCACGGCGACTTCCCCACACCGGACCGAACGCTCAACTCCCGTCCCGGACACGGCAGCCAGGACTGATCCACCTCATTGTGTTAGCCGCTGTCAGCGAGCAGAAAGGGGCGTGAGTAAATTGACGAACCCTCATGCGAGATTGCAGCCAGCGGGGCTTCTCACTCAACAATAGCTAACTGGCAGAAATCACCTAGCGGGCTCTCTGCTAGCTGTCTCTGAGGACGCTCCTGATCTCATCGAGCTGCCGTTCCATCGAGCGACGGTCATCCTCGTTCTTCCAGCCCGAGAGCAGAGAGGAATTACCACTTCCTGTCACAGCACTCAAGGCCGAAATTGCAGCATCACGCAAGTGATTCTGCGGGTCCATCTCGCCTGCGACCTCAACCAGGGCCTCGTTATTCATCCATTCGAATTCGCGCGCCCTCGCGGCGGTTGCCGCGACTACCGCCACGGCTGCGACGACTTCCTCAGGAACGAATTCTCGGTTTACGACAGATGGGTCTTCCGCAACGCGGACCAGAATTTCCTCTACCATGGTGGATCGCGCCTCAACAGGCATCCCGTTCGCCTGGTCGAGGAAGTCTTGCGCACTGTCACTGTCCAGAAGCCCAGCGCCCCAGGTGCCCATACCCTACCTCCAGTTGAATTGGTCACCGAGACCACTCACATCAAACTCAGGATCTCGCCGATTGACAAGAGACACGCCACGAATCTTCAATCCCTCCATCACCGACTGTTCCACTCGACGCGCCGTAACAGACTTGACACCAACAGGAAGCCGCATCCAAGTTACGTTGCATATATCTGCACACGAGTAGCCGGCACTTGTCACCGCATGGCCGGGTTTGACTGAAGCCGCCACACGATCCTGAATATTTGTGGTCGACATGCCGACATATTTCTCGCCGCCCTTCAGGTGAATCGTGTAGACGCCTGGAGTGTTTGGAACGCCGAAATCCTTGACCGGATCGCAGTTGTGAACCAGGACCGGCGTAGCCCCCGCCAGCACATAGTACGTGTGCTACGCGCACCCTCTCTACCTGCGTTTTCGCAGGTCAACGGCGATTCGCCGGTTCGCTGATGTCCGTGGAAGTGCGGTGGTGTCGGGTCCGGTTGCCGTCAGCGTTGCCGTCAGAGGTGCAGACCTGTTGCCGCTCGGATCACACAGCAGTGATCGCGATCATCTTCATGCCGAGCAGCGCCCCGACCGCCATCCGCTACCCGAGCCAGGACATCCGAGCTACTGTGGATGTCATGACGACGGCCTACGAGGACGTGCCCTTCAGCGAGCTGCTCCACCACCCCGCGGCCACCGCCCGGCGCCTGGACGCGGTCCGCGCCCTGCGCCTGCGCCGACGCGACGCGGGCGACCTGGCGCTCATTCGCGCCGACCAGCTGGAGCAGGACTCCACCGTGGTCGACTTCACCGCCCGCCTGCTCGCCGGGCTGGTCCGCACCGAGAACACCGCCGCGCTGCGCCAGGCCCTGCCTGATGCTCTGCCTTGGTCGGTCTTCCTCCCCGAGGACGACGTCGAGGCGATGCTCGCCGAGCTGGTGGACACCGCCCGTGGGGCTGCAGCGCTGGAGAACTTGACTCCCATCGCTCTGCTGTTGGCCCAGTGGCGGCACAGTGCCGAGATCTATGCCGACCCCGCCCTGCACGCCGTCCTCACCCGCGAGCCCGACGGCGACCTCGGCTCTGTCCCCATGCCCGAAGACGAGACCGCCGAGTGAGCCCCAAGCGCGGTGACCGCGCGGCCCCTCCTCCGGTCGGCGACGAATTCGACCTGCGCTTCGCCAACACGGAGGCGGCCAACGGCTGGGACCACCTCTCCCGCCACGCCGCAGGCAATCTCCGTCGCGCCTTTGACAAGATCCGATCCGCCCCGCGCGCCACCGATGACCCCGAGCGCCACCACCGCATCAAGGGCAAACTCGGCTCCACAGTCTGGAAGGGGCAGACGCTGGAGCGCTGGCAGTACGAGGTCACCGGCGGCGGCCGCATCTGGTACCTCGTCGACGACGCCAACCGCACCGCCTGGATCACCTACGCAGGCACCGGACACCCGAAAGCCACCGACTGATCGCCCTTCACCTCCTGCCCACCTGCCCTGTCCACGATCCGCGCGGGTATTGGCCCGATCTTGGGCCGGTGACCTGCCCGATCCGGGCCCCGACCCGGGCAGGTGGGCGGTCCGGGGCTCTCGGCGGCTCGGCGGTCAACCGCCGGGGCGGCCCTAGTCGGTGTGCGGGCGGGGCTCGCGTGTCGGCCAGTGCGGCGGCGCAGGGGCCGGGGCGGGAGGGGCCGGCCGACGACGGCCGGGAGCTCCGCTCCCCTGCCGGAGGAGACGCCAGCTACCCGCCCGACGGTGAGCCCGGCGACGCACGTTGAGGGCCGGCCCCTGGGGCGGCCCTCTTCCCGTTGGATAGCCCGTTGGGATATCCAACGAAACAACTTGCGACGCGCCAGCAGCAAGGTTCTGGACAGCCCGGCATCAGGCAGTCGCCAGATCCGCGAGGCGGCCGGCGCCCGGCTCGATGTGCGTCCGTGGGGAACTGCCGCGGGCTGGCCGCGACTGGACGGCAGTGGTCGGATACCCGGAGGCCGGGCGGGGAGGGATCGGCCGACGGCGGGGCGTCGGGAGCTTCGCTCCCCGCCGGAGGCGTCGCCGGCCACCGCCCTCGGTGAGCCCAGCGGCGGAAGGTGAGGGTCGGCCCCCTGGTCGGCCCTGTGCCTGCGATCCGGCCGTAGGACGGTCGTCGGCGACAACTTGCTGTGCGAAGCGCGAGAGCTGCACGCCCACAACTTGCGCCTGGTGGCACCAGGTTGGGCCCAGCTCGCGCCTGGGTCCGGCCGCCCGTCGACACTCGGCGCGAGCGTCGGCTGCTCGCCCGACGGCGGGGCTTGCCGGCGATGGCGGCCCGCACCAGCGGGCGGGGCCCGCCTTGAACCTCGTAGAGAAAATCTGAACGCACGCCCCGGGCCACTCCTACGGCGGGTCAGCGGTCGTGCTCGCCGCCGCCTGACTCCAGGGCCTCGACGCGGCCACGAAGGTCGGCGATCTGCTGAACGGCGTCGGCCAGCGCACGTTCCAACGCCTCGACGCGGCCCGTCGTCCCGCCGGCGGGTGTGGTCACCTCGGGGTCGTCGAGGTCATCGGCGTCGTCGGCGGCGTGGTTGTGGTGGGCGACGTAGGCGCCCTTGCCGGGACGGGAGACCGCCCACCCCTCCTGCTTGAGCACGGTCATGGCCTTCTGCACGGTCAGGCTGGAGGCCCCGAACTGCCGCATCAGCACGGCCTGCGTCGGCAGCGGATCCCCGGGCTTCAGCCCGCCGGAGCGGATCCGCTCACGCAGGGCCTCGGCGATCACCTCGAACGTCAGCGGCACCCCGCCACCTGCCGGCCTGCGCCCGCGCCGCCCCACCACCACGCCCGGCCACCCCCGCTTTCCATGCCCTCTACCAGCACAATCCGGCCCGTCCAAACCGGGAAACCGGCCTCACACTACCCGCGTCCCCGTCACCCACCAGAAAGGAATCAGGAGGGATGCACTTGAATGCGCCGGTGAGGCGATGTTAACGTCACGCACCCGCCGGTGATCACCACCGCGCCCCGCCGACCAGACCCCACTGGTCCGGCCCCCGCGCCCAACTTCGAGGCGCCCCGTTCCCCTGTGAGCCGATCACTTCGGCCTGCTCACGCCACACCGCGCCGTACTGCTTCCGCGCTCCCGCCGAAAGGCCCCTTCCCGCATGCCCGCACAGCTCCAACTCCCGTACCCCGCGACCGTTCCAGCCGCTTCGCATCCGCCGGCGGCGTTCACGACGCCGACCTGCCCGGCGGACGCCACCGCCTCTGCGGCAGCAGGGCGGTCGACGCTGGAGCGCCGCGCCCGGCTCACCGCCAAGCTGGCGAAGCTCGCCGCCACCGGCCAACTCGCACCCCTCGCACACCAGATAGCCGGACTCGGCGGCTGCGCGCACCCGATCCGCCTCACCGGCCACCGCACCCGCCTCGACAGCGCGACCGGCGAGATCCTCGACCACCTCGACTCCGGCCGACTCCCGGCGGGCGAACTGCTGGTCCGCTGCGGCAACCGCCGCGCCACCCGCTGCCCCGCCTGCTCCACCGTCTACCGCTACGACACCTACCAACTCATCGCCGCCGGACTCCGCGGCGGCAAAACCGTCCCCACCAGCGTCGCCGCGCACCCGCGCGTGTTCGCCACCCTCCCCGCCCCCGGCTTCGGGCCTGTCCACAACCAACCCGACACCGGCCGCTGCCACTGCGGCCACGCCCACCCCGACGACGACCCGCTCCTCGGCACGCCGCTCAACCCCGACCGCTACGACTACACCGGCGCGGTCCTGTGGAACGCGCACGCCCCGGCCCTGTGGGCACGCTTCACCACCCACCTACGACGCGAGATCGCCAAGGCGGCGGGCCTCACGCAGCGGGACCTGCGCCACCACGCCACGCTCTCCTACGCCAAGGTCGCCGAGTACCAGAAGCGCGGCCAGGTCCACTTCCACGCCGTCATCCGCCTCGACGGACCCACCGGCCCCACCAGCACCCCACCCGCCTGGGCCACCACCGGGCTCCTCGACCACGCCGTCCGCGCCGCCGCCACACGCACCCGCGTCCACCACGACGGCGAACCGCCGAAGCAACCACAGCCCACCGGGGACGCCCACGCGGCCCCGCCCCAAGACTCAGACCGGGCAGGGCGGTTGGTGTTCCGGTTCGGGCGGCAGATCGACGTCCGCGCGATCCGCGGCACCGACTTCACCGGAGACGGCCCGGTCACCGACCGGCACGTCGCCGCCTACATCGCCAAGTACGCCACCAAAGGCGCCGAGACCACTACCGGCACCCTCGACCGCCGCCTCCGACTCCTCGCCGAACTCGCCACCCACGACATCACCGACCACGCCCGCCGCATGATCCACACCGCCTGGCACCTCGCCACCAAACGCCGGCACGCCCACCTCCGCCTGCGTCAATGGGCGCACATGCTCGGCTTCCGAGGCCACTTCTCCACCCGCACCCGCCACTACTCCACCACCCTCGCCCACCTCCGAGCCGAACGCACCGCCTGGCGAACCGGCCGACCCGACACCCAGACCCCAGCGTCGGCTGAGATGCAGGCCGGTCAGACAGGCGGCAGTCCGATCGGTGACCAGGCCCAGCACTCCACCGACCCGGCCGCCGGTCACCGTCCCGGTCACCGCAACAGCGCCGGTCAACGCGTGGACTCGGACACCACGCTGGTCATCTCCCACTGGCAATACGCCGGAACCGGCCTCCTGCCCGAACTCGAACACCTCGCCGACCTCCTGACCGCAACACGGCAGACCCGACCCGAGCAACCGACCCACACCCGGCGCTCGAAGCGATCCAGTGACCGCGCCGGCGACCGCGCCGGTCACCCGGTCGGTCACTCCACCGGTCGGCTGACCAGTGCTGTCCGGGCAAAGGGCGTCGCGTGACCGCCGGCACGGAACTCCTCACCGTCCCCCAGGTCATGGAACGCCTCCAACTCGGCCGCACCGCCGTCTACGACCTCATCCGCACCCGACAACTCCCCTCGATCACCCTCGGCCGCGCCCGCCGCATCCCCGCCCCCGCGCTCGACTCCCTCATCACCACCCGACTCGAACAGGAAGCCGCCGCCTGATGACCACGCCCCGCGACACCCCCGCCTCCCGCCGCACCCGCGCCAACGGCGACGGAACCGTCTACCAGCGCAAGGACAGCCACTGGGAAGCCGCCGGATACGTCCTCGCCCCCGGGAACACCCGCAAGCGGGTCCGCGTCTACGGCATCACCCGCAAGGAAGCCCTGGCCAAGCTCACCGAGAAGATCGCAGCCAGCAACCGCGGCCTCCCCGTCTCTTCCGCTCAGGGCAGCGTGGCTGCGTACCTGACGTACTGGCTGGAGAACGTCGCCGTCCACCACCTTCGCGAGAACACCCACACGCGATACGCCGCCTGCGTCGACCAGTACCTGATCCCCGGCCTGGGCAAGAAGAGGCTCACCAAGATCACCGCCAAGGACGTCCGCACCTGGCTCAACCAGCTCCGCACCACCTGCCAGTGCTGCGCACGCGGCATCGACGCCGACCGCGATCAGCCCCGCTGCTGCGCCGCCGGAGCATGCTGCTCCAAGCGGCTCTCCCCACTGACGCTCACGTACATCCACTCCGTGCTCAAGTCCTCCCTGGAGCACGCCGTCCGCGAGGAAGAGATCCCGCGAAACGTCGCCCGCAACGTCCGCACCGGCACGCCCCGACCCCGCCGCTTCGAACCCCTCACCGCCGACGAGGCCCGCCAGTTCCTCACGGCCACGCGCGGACACCGGTTGCACGCACTGTTCGAACTCGCCCTCCACACCGGACTCCGCAAGGGCGAACTCCTCGGCTTGCACTGGGAAGACCTCGGCCTCGACTCGGGCACCGCCGCAATCCGTCGCACCCTTCAGCGCACCAGCGCAGGCGGGCTCACCACACTGCCCACCAAGACCAGGGCCTCCGAGCGCCGCATCGCCCTCCCCGCCCGCTGCCTCCGGTCGCTGAAGCACCACCACGAACAGCAGCAGCACGAGCGTGAGGCCGCAGGCACCACGTGGCAGCACAACGGGCACGTCTTCACCACTCCCCAGGGCAGGCCGATCGACCCGACCAACCTCACCCGCACCTTCACCACACTCCTCCGCAAGGCCGGCCTCCGCCGCATCCGCTTCCACGACCTCCGGCACTCGACCGCGACCCTGCTCCTGGAGCAAGGCGTCGAACTCGTCGTCATCAAGGAACTCCTCGGTCACGCCCACATCGGCGTCACCGCCACCGTCTACGCCCACGTCCGACTCCGCCTCCAGCGGCAGGCCATCGACACCCTCGGCACCGTGCTGGGCAGCCCGGAGAACACCGAGACGGCGTGATCCGACGGCGATGAACCGCCACCCTGCGCAGCCCGCGTCCGCTGACGTTGCCGTCAACTACTGCCGTCACCACCACGCAGAAGCCCCGCCGATCCCGGCGGGGCTTCGCGTATGCCATCACATGCCCAGCTGTGATCGAGACTGAACTACTTCAGCTCTGGCCACTGCTCCCAGAGACCCAATCAACTAGCTTCTCGAACTCAGTCCTCAACTGGTCGGCATGCATGTCGGACAAGTACTTCTCGCAGGGAGAGGGGTCGACCTCATAGTCGATAGTCGATATCTGAACCTCGCCTGAATTCCAGACTGTCAGGTAGAACCCCCTTCCCTCTTTCTCTACATAGACCCCGAAGGACTTCTTCTCCGCACGCTCTGCGGAATCGAACACCTCAAGCGTAATTCCTGCTCCTTCCAACCGTGGACGAGACTCATGGATTCTCACCCTGAGCAGGTCAGGCAGAGCTTCATTCATTTTCTGTCTACAATCCTGAGGTTCTCGAATGAAGGCATTTCCGGCGGCGGAAGGCCACGCTTGGCATTGAGTTTCGCGTAAATCGGATGCTGCGGTCCGGGTATCTGAGCCCACCCGGGTTCACCAGCAGGCTTCAGGCAGGAACACGGCACATCGAACTCCGCGTAGATCGACCCTGGCGCAGCCTGCTTCCGGTAGGCATCAGAGTTAGCGGGATGCGCTACGTACGTGGAAGTTCCGCCACTTCCCGCTTGCACCTTCCCCGTGTCGCTCATCGCTTGATACTCATCTTCCGACATCCATCGACCCACGGTGGTGTTGCAATTGTGAACCAGGACCGGCGTAGCCCCCGCCAGCACATAGTACGTGTGGAGGTCCTCGACAGTGAGGTTGTACATGTCGCGGTCGCCAGGGAGTCTGGTGATGGCTGCGACGTAGACGTGGGAGCCGAGGGCGGTGCTGAGGGCGTGGCCTGGGCGGAGTTGGCCGGCGGGGACCCAGGTGTCGAGGGTGTCGTCCCAGAAGGGGTGCTTGGCGTTGGTGTGGAGGGTCTCCGTGGTTCCGTCGGTGCGCCGGATGCGGAGGTCGATGAGGTCGTAGTCGTGGTTGATGAGGGTGGCGGCGACCTTGCGGGGCCCCTGGTGTTTGCCGGTTTCGGGGTCGGCGGCCTCGACCTTGTCTCCGGTCTTGATGTCGCCGATGGGTTTGGTCTTGCCGTCGGCCATCAGCACCGGGGTGGCGGGGGTGAAGCTGCAGCCACGCGGGGGTTTGATTCTGGTTGCGGCGACTTCACCCTCGACCTCCGCGCCCGCGCCTCGCGTTCCGACGAGCAACGCCAGGTCGAAGATCAGCTTTCCGGTGCCTTCGGCGCTTCGGCCGTGCGCGTAGTCACCCGCTATCTCCGCGCCGCGGGACGTCGCCGCCGCTGCGGCGGCAGCGGCCGGGTTGGAGCTGTAGACCAGCTGGGTGAGCATGGCCATGCAGTCGTCGCCGGACGTGATGCATCGTTTGTCGGTGACGATTTGCTGGATCGGAGTGGTGACGAGCGCGATGCCGGTGTTCTTCGTCTCGTGGTAGATGGTCTTGCCGACGTCACCGAGCCAGCCCAGGAGGCCACCGCCGCCTTTATGACCGCTGCCGCTTCCCTGGCCAGTGCTGCTCGTATTGCCGTTTCCGCCGACATCGACGCCGCCGTCGCTGCCGTCGTATTCCGGGCAGTTGGGGTTCCGGAGGCTCGGACACATGCCGTCTGAACTGCTTGAGGCGGTTCCGCCGGTGTTGGAGATCGGAGTGAACAGACCCGTGGGATCGCTCTTGGTGACGGGGTTGTTGCCGGCGTAGGCGTAGCCGTTCATCTGGAGCGGGTCGGCGATGTCCAGGACGGGGTCCGCGCTGATGAAGTGGCCGGTGTCGGGGTCGTATTCGCGGGCGCCGAGGTGGGTGAGGCCGGTGGTGGTGTCGTCGGTGCCGCCGAGGTAGCCGCGGTGGGACTGCCAGCGGCCGTCCGCGGTGCCGCGGGGAACGCCGAAGGGGTCCGTCTTCTGGCGTTGGACGGCCTGTCCGGTGGTGAGGGCGATGGCGGCGACGGCGGTGCCCTGCTGGTCCGCGGCGAGCGCGGTCAGTGTGCTGCTCGTCCCGCCGTCGGTGTGGCGCATCACGGTGGGGGCGCCGGCCTGGCCGTAGTAGCGCTGGCAGTAGGCGACGTCACCGCCTGCGTCGGTGGACAGTTCGGTGTCGGGCAGGTAGAGGGTGTGGGCGCTGGTGGTGGCGGCGATGATGCGGTTGCCGTCGGCGTCGTAGAGGTAGCTGGTCTGGTCGGAGAAGGCCCACTTCTGGGCCGCGTTGCCGTTGCAGGTGGTGATCTGCAGGTCGGTGCCGTCGGTGCTGTCGCCGCCGGGGATGTCGAGGCATTTTCCGGAGGCGGCGTGCTTGAGGGTCCCGTTGGTGACGGTCCACTTCTGGTCGGCGTTACCGGTGCAGGAGGCCAGGGTGACAGGGGTGCCGTCAGTGGTGGCGCCGCCGGTGGGCATGGCGCACTTGCCGAGTACGGTCAGGGCGCCGGTCTGCGTGTCGAGGCGGAAGTTCTGGGCCTTGGTGCCGTTGCAGGTGTAGATCTGCAGCGGAGTCCTGTCGGCGGTGTTCGCGCTCTGCAGGTCCAGGCACTTGCCGTCGAGGCCGATGAGCTGGCCGCTGCCGGCCTTGCCGAAGCCGGAGACGGTCTTGACCTTGCCGTCCCAGGTCCAGTCCAGGGCCTGGGTGTCGCCGCCGTAGGTGCGGGTCTCCGTGTTGCCGGTCTTGTCGTAGGTGAGGTCGGCGGCTGTGTCGATGGTCGTGGTGTCGGTGGTGATGCCGGTCAGGGTGTGCGGCTGGCCACCTGTGTCGTTGCCGTACGCGTAGTCGGTGGTGGTGTCGTCGGTGGCGTCGACTTGGCCGTCTTTCACGGTGACGGACGGGTCGTGTTCGGTCAGGCGTTTGCGGTTGCCCAGCGTGTCGTAGGTGTACGTCTGCCAGTAGCCGTCGTTGGCACTGGTGACGTTGGTCGCCGTGACCTTGCCGGTGGTGTCCGTGTAGACCGGGGCGGCGATCGTCTGTCCTGCCGCGGTGCAGCCTTCGTTGGGTGAGGTCCACGCCTCGTGGAGTTGACCGAGTGCGTCGTAGGTGAAGCACTGCCGGTCGGTGGAACCCGCGCCGTCGGTGTCTTTGAGCTGGGTGACGTTGCCGACGTTGTCGTAGGTGTAGTAGCGGTCGTTGACGCGGTTGGGGGCGGCGGTTTCCCGGTCGGTGACGGTGCGGTCGAGCTGGCCGGTGTTCTCGTCGAACAGGTTCGTGGTCCATACCCGGTTGGGCATCTCGCCGGTGACCGTGCGCAGGACCTCGCCGTAGGGGCTGTAGCTGGTTTCGGCGGTGTACCAGTCGAGACCGGAGGTGGAGGTCGGCAGGCCGTCGGCGTTGTAGCGGGTGATCACCTTCTCCTGGGACAGACCGCCGACGGCCGGGGTCGTGACCGACTGCTGCAGTCCCGTCTTCGTGTAGGTGTAGGAGTAGGAGTAGGTGGCGTCCAGGCCCGTGGTTGCCGTGGTGGTGAGGCTGAAGGGGATGGTGATGTTCTTCCCCGTGGGCCGGTACTCCGCGTCGTAGCCGGTGACCGTGGTGGTGATCGGGACGCCGTCGTTGTAGCGGGTCGCCGAGACCGGCTGTCCCTTCGCGCCCGGGATGGTGTCGTAGGTGAACTTGGTCAGCAGGTCGCCCTGGTCGTCGTCCAGGCGCTGCTCGGTGGTGCGGCCGAGCGCGTCGTAGCCGGTCCACACGGTGATGCCGCGATCGTCGGTGGTGGTGAGCTTGTGGTCCAGGTCGTCGTAGGTCGTGGTGGTGGTGCCGGTATCCGGGTCCACTGCCTGGGTCTGCCGGCCGCGGGCGTCGTAGTTCCAGGTCCAGGTGTTGCCCTCGGTGTCGGTTGCCGAGACCCGATCGCCCCGCGGGTCGTAGCCGTACGTGGTGGACGTGTGCGAGGCGTGCAACGCGTCGGTGAACTGGTCGATGCGTACGGTGCGCTGGAGCACGTCGGTGAAGGTGCGGGTCGCCGGAGAACCCACCGGGGGGACGACAGTGGTGACGTCCTTGTCGTAGGCGTAGGTGGTGCGTTTGAGGGTCTTCGAGGTCCCGGCTTCATAGGGAGTGACGGTCAACGGCCGGCTCTGCCCGTCGTAGGTGGTGACCGTGGCGCTGGGAACGTCGAAGTCCGATTTCAGCTCGAACGGCGCCGTGGACGGTGCACCGGCGGCGTAGTAGCCGTTGTTGGTGCGGCGGACGGTGCCGGCCGCGTTGTAGAGGGTGTCGGTGACGATGCGCCCGCCGCCTACGGCGTCGGTCTGCGACTGACGCGGCCGGCCGAGGCCGTCGTAGAGGGTCACCGTGTGCGCGTAGGTGCCGTCGTCGCGGAGTGTGGAGGTGGTGACGGCGACCGGCTTGCCGATGGTGATGTCGTAGGCGAACGTCTTGGAGGGGTCGTCCGTGGCCGGGTTCTGCGAGGCCGTCCACACCGCCGTGGTCCGGCCGAGGGCGTCGTAGGCCTGGGTGACCACGTGCTTGTTGGTGTCCTCGGACTTCACTGGGCTGCCGCGGCCCGGCTCGACCGTGTTGGTGGAGGTGAAGCCGAGGGTGTTGTTGGTGGCGGTGGTGGAGAACACCTGTCCCGACGAGGGGTTGTAGTCCGTCGTGCCGATGTGGCCCGCGGCGTCCTCGACCGTCTTGACGCGTCCGTAGTCGTCGTAGCTGGTCTTGCTCGTACGGATCCAGCCCGTGCCCGGGCCGTCCGGACCCCAGACGCTGGTGGCCTCGCCCTTCGTCGGAGCGGTGCCGTAGGTCTGGTTGTCGTAGGCGGTGCGGGAGGCGGAGATGACCTCGTCGCCGGTGGCGGTGGCGGCCTGGGCGCAGGTGCCTGCGGTGGTCTTGGTCTGCTGGGTCAGGCCGATCAGCCAGGCGCTGGTGTTGTGCAGGTAGGAGGTCTGAGCGCAGGTGGTCGTTCTGTCGCCGGTCCTGCCGGTGTCCGCGACGGTTTCCACCTGGTACGGCAGCCCGTAGGTGTCGTCGTACAGGGTGGTGGTCTTCACTGTTCGCGAAGTGCGGTTGTCGTCGGGGTTGGTGCCGCTGGCAGGGGTGACCTTGATGCTCTGGTCGACCTGAGTGCGGTACGCCTTCAGGTCGGGCACGTCGGTGCGGGGGCGGGTGGCCAGCAGATGAGCCGAGGGAGAGGAGACGGTGCGGGAGGCGACGCTGCCTCCGGTGCCGTCGTCGTTGGCCTGGGTGTAGGTGAGGGACTCGGCGGTCATGCCCTGGAAGGCGGGCTTGTCGGTGGCAATGTCGGCGCCGGTGGAGTCCTTGACCGTCACCGAGCGGGTGCCGCCGCCGGGCAGCGGGTCCCCGTCCATGCCGCGGAAGTACCGGGTCACGCTCTTGCCCCGCACGATCCCGGTCGCGGCGTCGTTCTTCCCGGTCAGGACCGTGACCTGTGCGTAGCCGCGCCACTGGTCGTAGGTGCGGGTGGTCTTCTTGCTGAACTCGGTCTGGTTCTTCGCCCAGGCGGCCCCGTCGGTGGGGTACTGGTATTCGGTGACCAGGTCGGGGACGCCGTCGACGCGGGGTTTCTGGGTGATGGAGGTGACGACGTACTTGTTGAACCAGTCGATCGTCTCCTGGTCGGGGTCCGGGCTCCAGTACACCGGGTAGCAGCGGGTCCCGTTCTCCTCCGGTTTCGGGTGGGCGGAGGTGGCCATGGCGGGGCACGGGTCCGAGTAGTCGACGTCGATCTCACCGCCGTACTCGGTGACCACCCGGCGGATCCGCAGCCGGTCGAACGCCGGCCGCGGATCGGATGCCCCCGTGATGACCCGGTTGGGCATGGCCTGGTTGTTGTGGGAGAACTCGACCGCGTTCAGCTTCTGCGCGGTCCCGTCCACCGCGTAGCCGGTGCGCTGGATCGACTCCAGCCACAGTGGCGGGGCGGTGTCGGTCAGTGTGCGGGGGAAGGTCTGGGTCAGCAGGTACTTGTCGACCTTCGAGAGCGTCGTGGAGCCCTGGGTGCGCTGCGCGTAGGTGGTCACCGACGACAGTCGCTCGCGGGACCAGAACGTCGGCGCGCCCACGGAGCAGCGCTTGCCCGCGGCGCCGGAGCAGTACAGGTTGGCCGGGGTGTCGTACCACAGCCGGTACCGGCCGTAGTCCTGCGAGGTGAACGCGTCGTCGGTGCAGGTCAGGCCGGTCTCGGCCTCGTCGAAGCAGCGCTCGTCGACGGTGAAGGACACCCGGGCGATCGGGTCGGCGGTGAACAGGGTGTTGGAGCGCTGGCCGTAGTCGATGCGCTTCAGGTAGCCGCCGCGGTTGTAGGAGACCGGCTGGGTGTACTTCTCGTTCTTGCCGTAGTAGTTGGACTCCTTGTCCCACCACAGCGACATGGCGTTGCCGTGGACGTCCACGACGTAGTCCAGGTTCCACCGCCAGGCCTGGGCGCAGAACGAGGACGCGAAGTCACTGTCGTGGCAGGGCTCGCCGGACTGGTTGCCGGCCACCGGCACGGTCAGCACCGAGTCGGTGGTGTCATCGTCGCTGCTCCAGCCGGGCAGCTTGTTGAGGCCGAAGTAGTACTGGGTTCCGTCCCGGGTGGTGACCCGCCAGTACTCTCCGTCCTTGTCCCCGTTGCCCTTGCTGGTGTCCTTGATCCGCTCGACTCTGGAGCCGTCGCCGTTGGCCGTCACCCAGTCGCAGCTCGGGGCGTCCAGGTTTCCGTCCGGGCAGGTACTGGCATTCACCACCAGCTCGGTCGTGGAACCGCCCAGGGAGAGAACGGCGTTGTACGAACCCCAGCACAGGTCCGACGTCTTGTGGGAGGCGTTGTTCGCATCGCCGTCGGTGTCGTCGCGGCAGGTGCGGTAGGTGCGTTCGATCGAGCCGGGCTGGTAGTCCCAGCCGTCCCCGATCCACGAGGCCTGGTTGTTGGTGGCCGAGGTCCGCCCGTCGACGACCTGCGAGTTGTAGCCGAACGCGACGTCCGGTGCGGGGCCTGCCGGGACCGGGGGCACTGTCACCGGCTGCGACCAGGTGAACGCTCCCGACGATCCCCCGGCACTCCAGGTGCCCGAGGCCGCCAGCGGCGTGGCCGTGTAGTCGCCCTTCGCGCCGGAGCCGGAGTCTGTCGCGGCCAGCACGACGGACCCGCTGCCCGAGGTGCCCGCCTGCGGCAGCAGCGCCTTCAGCGCCCCGCTCTTCGACGTGTCCGGGTGGTAGACGGCCGACTCGCTCGTCGAGCTGTCGTCACCGGACAGCGAGGCCTGGTCGACCGTGGCCGAGGCGGCGGAGGCGGCGGCGACATCGACGGTGGCCCTGATCTGGCCGGTGTCGTCGTCGTTGTCGGTGGCCAGCGGGGTGGCCTGGTTGCACGCCTCGTCCAGTGGCGTGGTCAGGAAGCACTCGGGATACGTGACGAACTGCATCCGGTCGGCCCAGTCCGCGCTGTACAGCTGCTCGAAGTCGGAGTAGTCCAGGGCCACATCGACCGAGGCGTCGGAGGCCGTGGTCGGCGGAGTCAACGTCAGCAGTGTTCCGTCCACCTCGGCGGTGGACGTCTGCGTGGGGTCGGCCACCTTCACCTGCCAGGTGCCGTCCAGCGCGGAGGCCTCCTCGGGCGTGGCATCGGCCGGAGCACCCAGCAGTACGGGCAGTGAACCCACCTGCTGCAGGTTCCCGGCCGCGGGATCTGACAGGCTGACATCCGCCGTGCCACCACTCGGAGCGGTGGTGTGGGCCGGCTCGTACTCCACCGGCGGCACCGTGGCCTCACCGGCCAGATCGTCCAGTACCCCGGTGTCGGCGTCGGCCGCGGTGTCTTCGGCGGGCAGGTCGATCAGATCCACATCGGCACGGTTGCCGCCCGGCGACGGAAGTGCGGCCGCCTGGGCCGGCAGCAACCCCACCAGCAACGCGCCCGCGAGCACCGCCCCAGCGCCGAGCCGCCTCCGGCGCACCCGCCGACGCGCCCCTGCGGTACCCGGCAGCGAACCACGGCCGGACCACGACAGCGAACCAAACACCGAACAGCCCCCCAGGCAGCCGGCAGGAAACACGCGAGAGAAGGCCGCGCACCCCACCCCGAAGACGACACGAAATACCGACGGATCCTCTGCCGGAAAACATCACCCGTCAAACAAATTTTAAGCAGATGTGATGCCCGTCACACTCGAATTTGGTGCAAATTCAGGCTTCCCGATTTTTGGCATATTTTGACAACGCAAAACTCATAATGCGCATCACGCCCACACATATGTGAATCCGGTGATCCTCGACAATCGAGTGCAGCATGAGTGGCTCTACCTGCACAGACACCCATCCGCGACGTCGCTTTCCGTGGTCATGGGATTGCCGGACCATGCGAAGCATCCACACGGCCTCCACGAGGACCGGCAGCTATCCCTTTTACGTCCATGACGGCAGCAGAGTTCAAATTCACGCTGGCACCCGACACATCGATGGGGCATGATCTGCTGGCGCGTTCATGCCCGTATGGAGAATTCGGCAGCGCCGAATGGGGGGCACGGATGAACAGAGGGTTAATTCCGGTCCAACGAGAGGCGACGACTCCCGGTTCGAGGCCGGTTTTACGGGGAGGGAAGACGTTTTCGTGGACAGACAATGGCTCCGCCTGCCCCGGCGCAGGCGGCGGGCCACCGTGCTGGTGGCCGCCGCCGTGGCCGCCGGGCTCGGCCTGACGCAACTGCCGGTCCTGCATCACGCCGACGCCTCCCGGGCCGGTGACACGCCGGCCGACGCCGCGAAACTGCTCGACGAGGCCACCGCCGCCGACAAGGCCCGCGCCACCGGCCGGTCGGTGGAGGTCACCGCGTTGCGGGACGCGAGCAGCACCACCTACGCGCGTCCCGACGGCAGTTTCCAACTCGAGACCCGCGCCGTGCCGTTCCGTGCCAAGGTCGACGGGGTGTGGCGGGCGATCGACACCGACCTGCACCGCACCAAGGACGGCGGCTGGGCCCCCGAAGCCGTCAACAACCCCGTCGTCTTCTCCGCCGGCAGCCGCGGCGAACGGGCCACCCGCTCCGAGAACCGAACCGCCATCCGGCCTGCCGCCCTCACCACGGTCCAAGACGCGGCGTCAACGAATCCGGCCGCCCTCACCGCGGCCCAGGACGTGGCGTCAACGGATCTGGTCACCTTCACCACCGGCGGTCACCAGCTCACCCTGACCTGGCCGGGCTCCCTGCCCGCGCCGGTCATCGACGGCGCCCGCGCGCTCTACCAGGAGGTCCTGCCCGGCGTCGACCTGCTGCTGACCGCCCGCGACTCCGGCTTCTCCCACGTGCTGATCGTGAAGAACGCCGAAGCCGCCGCAGACCCCGAACTCGCCTCCCTCTCCTACGGCCTGACCTCACCCGACCTGACCTTCACCCTCGATCCCGTCACCCACGTCGTCCACGCCGAGGACGCGGACAGCGACGAGGTTGCCGCCTCCCCCACCCCCTACATGTGGGACTCCGCCGGCAAACCCGCCGTCACCCAGGGCGACGACCCCCAGCCACCCCGGCCCACCGAGACCCCAACTCCCGAGGCCGGCCCCGACGTGGACCCCTCGGAAGAACCCGAGGACGTCGGTGGCACCCCCGACCAACCCGACTGGAGCGACGACACCGCCGCGCCACAGGAGGACGAGCCCAGCCCGGCCGCCTACAGGACCGGCGGCACCGCACCTCTCGCGCGGCCGGCGTCCTTCACCTCGACGGGCGAGGACAGCGCGTCCGTGCTCGCCCTCGACGGCCTGGCCGGTCCCCAGCCCGGCACCCATGACGCGCTCGCCGGCATCACCCTCACCGACGGCGGCACCCTCACCGTCAAGCCGGACACCAGGCTGCTGACCGCCGGCTCCACCGTCTACCCGGTCTTCATCGACCCCTCCTTCAGCGGCCCCACGAACAACTGGACCACGGCCTACCAGCCACACCCCGGCTCCAGTTTCTGGAACGGCACCAACTTCAACGACGGCACCGACACCGCCCGCGTCGGCTACGAGTCCACCACCGCGGGCCTGTCCCGTTCCTTCTTCCAGCTCGCCCTGTCCAGCGCGCTCAAAGGCGCCCATGTCTCCTCCGCGTACTTCTACGGCCTGGAGACCTACTCCTGGTCCTGCTCCCCCCGCAGCGTCCAGCTGTGGCACACCAGCAGCATCAGTTCCTCCACCACCTGGAACAACCAGCCCTCCTGGATCGCCCAGATCGACGCCCAGACCGTCGCCAACGGCTACAACAGCGGCTGCGCCGACGACTGGGTGAAGTTCACCGCCACCTCTCTCGGCCAGGACGCCGCCGACAACGGCTGGGGCTACGTCACCCTGGGCCTGCAGGCAGCCGACGAGAGCCACCCCGACCCGTGGAAGAAGTTCGAGGCCAGCAGCAGCAACTCGCCCTATCTGAAGATCACTTACAACCGCAAGCCCAAAGAACCCACCCACCTGACCATGAGCCCCGGCCCGAATTGCGACGTCAGCGGTGAGTCCTCGGTCGGCAAGTCGGACCTGACCTTCGCCGCCACCGCCAGCGACCCCGACGGTGACCTGAAGTACCTCGACTTCGAAGTCTGGCAGGACGGCAGCAGCAGCAAGATCGTCGACGGCAACCAGACCGTCGACGCGAACGGGCACGCCAGCGTCACTGCCACAGTCGGGAAGTTCGCCAACGGCAAGACCTACTGGTGGCGGGTGCGCGCCATCGACTCCACCGGCGCCGCCTCCACCTACGCCCCGGCAGGCAGCGACAACTGCGGATTCGTCTACGACACCACCAAGCCCAACTCCCCCAAGGTCACTTCCACCCAGTTCCCCGAGGACGACGGCACCGGCGCCCTCTGGAGCACTGTTGCCTACGGCACCGCGGGCGGTTTCACACTCGGCGCCAACGGATCCACCGACACCGTCAGATACGAGTTCTCCTTCGACTCCACCAGCTACGGCGGCAGCAGCAGCCCCTCTGCCTCCGGCGGCAGCGTCACCGTGTCCCTCAAACCCCACCACGCCGGCCCCAACGTGTTCTACGTACGTGCCGTCGACTCGGCGGGCAACCCGTCAGCACCGACCAAGTACCTCTTCTACGTCACGCCCCGCGACGACGCCGACGGCCCCGGCGACCTGACCGGCGACGCCTGGCCCGATGTCATCGTCGTCGACCAGTACAAGGACCTGCGGGTGTATCCCGCGAGCAGCGTGGGTGACATCTACTCGTACAACCGCGCCGCCTACGACCAGGACGGCCTCATCGAGACCAACTCCGCGTACCCGGACGACTACTGGACCGGCGCCCTGCTCACCCACAACGGCGACTTCATGCCCGGCGACGGCCTCCAGGACATGGTGGCCCGCATGCCCGACGGAAAGCTCTACCTCTACCCGGGCGACGGCTACGGCAGCTTCGACGTCACCAAACGCACCGAGATACTCCTCCCCCAGGGCGCGCCCGACCCCGCCGCCCTCGACCAGATCCTCGCCGCCGGCGACATCGACGGCGACGGCCGCCCCGACCTGCTCGCCACCGAGGGCAACCACTACTGGGCCTTCCTCGGCTACACCGGAGGCGCCTTCACCAGCGCCGTCCTGCAGAACGGCGGCACCGTCTGGCCCGACCGCGACCTGGTCTCCGTCGGCGACCACAACAACGACGGCGCCGTCGACCTCGTCCTGCGCACCCTGTCCACCGGACAACTGACCCTGCGCTACGGCAAACCCAAGAGCGGTGGCGGCACCGCTCTCGACTCCCTCGCCACCGCCGGCAACTCGCTCAACGGCAAGGACACCACCTACGCCGCCTCCGGCTGGACCACCGCCGGCGTCCGCCTCCTGCTCGGCACACCCGACGCCAACCACGACGGCATCCCCGACATGTGGGCCGTCATGAACGACGGCTCCGTGCGGATGTACAGCGGCGGCACCTCCGCCGTCGGCGCCTACACCACCGTGGTCAGCAGCGGCTGGGGCGGCAAACTCGCCATCGGCTGACCGGACACGACGAAGAAGGCAGCCGCGCCCCGCCGGAGACATCCGACGGGGCGCACCGGTTCCCCGAGGTGACGATGTCGCCCTGCGGCAAGCCGCCCTGATCCGTGGCCAGGCCGAACGCACGGTTGCCCCGGTGCTGCGGGGGAGGAGGCCCGGAGAGCCAGGCTGCCGTTCGGTGCCGGCCGGGAGGGGGGTCTCCACGGCCGTCCTCCGGCAGCCCCCGCGCGACGGCGAGCCGCCGAAGACGGGCCCTGTTCGCCCTCCTGACGGTCGGCCTCCTCAGCTCGTGCTCCGGCGGCGGGGACACGGCTCTGGACGGCAGTTCGCAAGCGTCCGGGGTCGCCGGGTACGACCACGCCCAGGTCGGCGACGAGTACTGGGTGGCCATGCCGCCGTTGGCGAACAAAACGGGGAAGCCGCTCACCGTCCTCGACGCGGAGATCGTCCACGTGCCGGCCGGGCTGCGCGTCACGGGTTACCGGGTGGAGGACAGTGCCGGCTCCGGCGGTTACCTCATCGGGTCGTCACCCGTCGCCGCCACGGACGACGTCGAGGTCGGTCCGATCCGGGTCGCGGCGCACAGCCAGTCGGACCTCTACTACGAGGCCCGGGTCAAAGTGACCGCAGCCGTGCACGGGGACCTGACCGACTGCCGCTTCACGTACCGGCAGGGCTCCACCACACACCACCAGGATCTCGGCTGCGACACCCGGATCCGCCTGGGCAAGCCTCTCTGAAGCGGCCGTCCCGGACATAGACGGTGACTCGCGCCCCGTTGACATGGGTTGTCCGGTACGCGCGGAAGTGGCGCCGCAGGGTGCTTGTCTTCGCTTCCTCCCGCGGGTCGGTCGGCACGTGCGCACCCGCCGGGGCGCGGACCGCGACGATCCGGTCGAATTCCAGCATGCGTGCCGCGATTTCCTGCGCGGGGAGCTCGACACCTGCAAGCGTGTTCGACGAAACGGGGTCCTGTGCCAGGGCGAGATCGGTCAGAGAACGGGTGTCCTCGGGGTTGGCCGCGGTCCAGGCCCGGTACTGGCCGGAGAGATAGAGCAGCCCGTCGCCGGAACGGCCTTCCCTGCGTACGGCGGCAGCGATGGCGGTGACGTCATTGCTCCGGCTCTGGGGCGTCCGCAGCGCAAGGCTCGACGGGACGAGCGCGGCCAGTACGACGACCGCCGCGATCCACGCGGTGCGGGAAGACCGCCGCAGCCGGTGGGAGTGATCCAGCCAGGCGCCCAGCAGCAAGGCGATCCCGATGTTGCCGTAGAGCACGTACCGGTCGACGAAAAGGGGCTTGGCCAGTGAGGCGATCAGCAGCAGAAGGCCCGGCAGCACGAGAATCGGCACCGCCAGCGCGGAAAGCCGCACGGGCCTCCTCGTCCCCAGGGGCGCCCGGGCACACAGCACGCCCACGACCGCCGCGACCAGGAAATAGGGAAGCCGCACCGGTCCGCTGATCCAGGACACCTGCTCCGACTGCCCCGCACTGCGGATCGCCAGCGGCGACAGCCCGGCCACAACGCCCGCGGCAGCCACACTCCACGCCCTCAGCACCGATCGTGGAACACGGGAGACGACCAGGGTGACGCCGTGTGCGACCAGGGCGAGGACCGCGAACTCATGGAGCAGACAGGCCAGCAGCATGGTGGAGCCATAGACCGCCCACCGCCACCGGGTGCGATGCGAGACGCCGGCCACGAGCGCATACGTGGCCCAGGTGACCAGGGCGCAGACCATGGCGTACGAGCGGCCTTCCTGGGCGTACTTCTGCACCTGGGGAAGGAGCGCGAACACCAGCCCGGCCGGCAGCCCGGCACGGGGTCCCGCCAGGCGCAGCCCCAGCAGCCCGACTCCGCTCGCCGCCACGGACATCGCCAGCACGGACGGCAGCCGCAGCGCCAGCAGCCCGCCGCCGAAGAGACCGAAGATCTCGTGCATCACGGCGTAGTAGAGGGCATGGACCAGATCGACATGCCGGGCGGTGTGCCATATCTGCGAAAGATCGCGGTGCGCGAGTTGAAAGGTGACGGCCTCGTCCCCCCACATGGTGTTCTGCCTGCGGATACCCCAGAGCCCGAGAGCGAGGCTCAGCGACAGGGGTGCGATGACGACGACGACTCGGGCCGGGCCCGGCGATGGTCGAGGACGGGCGGGTACGGGAGGGGAAACCGCCCCGGCCACGGTGGGGACGCGTGCAGCAACGGACATCGGCGACAGGGCCTTTCAGCAGGGGCGAGGAAACTCCGTCACCGTGCCGGGACCTCGTTGACCGGACGCTGACCCGACCTGACCGGCCGATCAGGAAGGCGGGCCGGCGCTGTGCGAGGCTGCACCGCATGCGCATCCTGGTGGTCGAAGACGAGGTGGACCTGGCCCGGACCCTGCACACCGGTCTGACCGCCGAGGGCTACAGCGTGGACCTCGCCCATGACGGCAGGCAGGGACTGTGGATGGCCCGGACCGGCGAATACGCCCTCGTCGTACTGGACTTGATGCTGCCCGGACTCAACGGCTACAAGGTCTGCGCCCAGCTGCGCCGGGAGGGCAACGCGACCCCCATCCTGGTACTCACCGCCAAGGACGGGGAGTGGGACCAGGCCGAGGCCCTGGACACGGGGGCCGACGACTACCTGGCCAAACCCTTCTCCTACCTGGTGCTCGTCGCACGGCTGCGGGCCCTGGTCAGACGAGCCGCCACGGTCGCCCCGCCCGTCCTTGCCGTGGGCGACCTCTCGCTGGACGTCGCCGGCCGGATCTGCCGCCGGGCCGGGACCCGGGTGGACCTCACCCCCCGGGAGTTCGCCGTCCTCGAACTGCTGGCCCGCCGGGCGGGCCAGGCGGTCTCCAAAGCGGATCTGCTGTATCACGCGTGGCCCGACGAGGCATGGGATCCCAACCTGGTGGAGGCGCGCGTCAGCGCGCTGCGCAAGAAGGTCGACGCCGCGTTCGACCGGCAGTCCCTGCAGACCGTACGGGGTTCCGGCTACCGGCTGGTGGACGACCGTGACCGCGACTGAGCCGCGACACCGCTGTTGGCCGCGTTCGGTACGGGCCCGCACGGCGCTGGCCGCCGCCTCGACCGCCGCCGTCATCCTGCTCGGCATCGGCTGGTGGCTGCACCACGATCTCTACCACCGGAGCACGCAGATCGCCGAAGACCAGGCGAAGGAACAACTCTGGTCCCTCTGCGATCAGTTGCGCGAGGGTGTCGTCCCCGACTCCACCAGTACGGTGCCGTACGAGGTCGTCGCCACCGGCCGGCGCACCGCTGTCGCCTACGGCGGAGGCATGGACGACTTCGATCCCGGCACCCACCACGTGATGCCCGCCCCGCCGAAAGCCCTGCGGGCCGAGATCATCACCACCGTCCGCCTGCCCGCGAACCCCGGCTACGACCCCAGTGACAAGCTCTCCGTGGCCGGCGGGACCCATCAGGTCGTGACGGCCGACATCCGGGCCGGTGAACTGAGCAGCGCCGAAGCCGCCGCTCTGGGCGTCACCGCCGACGCCGCGCTGCGGGTCTACGTGGTGGTGCTCCCCAACACCGCCGAGGCCATCGCCACGACCACCGACCACCTGCTGCTGCGCGCCGGGCTCGTCGGCCTCGTACTGATCGCCGCCGCCACCTACTTCGCCGTCCGCGTCGCGCTGCGGCCGGTCGAGGCCATCCGCGTCCTCACCGCCTCGGTCACCGCGCACGACCCCCGCGAGCGCGTCACCGTACCCGCCACGGGACACGAGATCACCGCCCTGGCCACCACCATCAACACCACCCTCCAACGCCTCGACGACGCGGCCGCCCGGCAACGCCGCTTCGTCGCGGACGCCGCCCACGAACTGCGCAGCCCCCTCACCACCCTGCTGGCCAGCCTGGAGGTCGCGCTCGCCTACCCGGAACGCACCGACTGGCCCGCCGCGGCCACCACCGCGGCACGGCAGACCCGCCGCCTCCAGGCCCTCACCGAAGACCTGCTGCTCCTGGCCCGCCTCGACACCCGCACCCCCGCAGCCGGCCCCGAGCTCGTCGACCTGACGGCCCTCGCCTCCCGGCTGACCGAGCAATACCCGCTCGCCGATGGGCCGTTGACCCTCACCTGCGACAGCACCGCCCCCGCACACGCGCAGGGAGACCCCAACGAATACGAACGGCTCCTGCGCAACCTCGTCGACAACGCCGCCCGGCACGCCGCACACCGCATCCAGATCACCGTCCGCAACCAGGACGCCTGGATCGTCCTCACGGTGCACGACGACGGACCGGGCGTGCCCGCCGAGGACGCCGAGCGCATCTTCGAACGCTTCGTCCGGCTCGACGACGCCCGCTCCCGCGACCGCGGCGGCACCGGCCTGGGCCTCGCCATCGCCCGCGACCTGGCCCACCGCCACCGCGGCACCCTCACCCTCACCCCCCGCACCCTCGGCGCATGCTTCGAGCTACGCCTTCCCCGAGCCCCCGCCCCGGCCGGGCCCTGACGAACCGGCCTCCGGCTGGTGCCGGGCAACGCGATGAGCTGACCAGGGTCACGTTCGTTGGCCGGATAAGCAGTGAGCGATAGAATCGCGCCATGTCCGTTTCCGTCGGCTTCCTGCCCACCCGCCCCCACCGGGTCGTCGTGCTCGCCCTCGACGGGGTCTACCCCTTCGAGCTGGGGATCCCGAACCGCGTCTTCACCTGCGTTCCCGGCGCCTACGACGTGGTGACCTGTGCGGCGACGGAGGACCGTACGGTGGCGACCAACGCGGACTTCACGGTCACCGTCGGGCACGGGCCCGAGGCGCTGGAGAGTGCGGACACCGTGGTCGTGCCGCCGTACGACATGGCGCGGATCGCGGAGGAACTGCCCGGGCCCGTCGCCGCGGCGCTGGCGCGGATCCGGCCCGGTACCCGGATCGTCTCCATCTGCACGGGGGCGTTCGCGCTCGCGGCGGCCGGGATGCTCGACGGGCGTCCGGCGACGACGCACTGGGCGCTGGCGCCGCGGTTCCGCCGGATGTTCCCCCAGGTCGCCCTGGATCCGGACGTGTTGTTCATCGACGACGGGGACGTCCTGACCTCGGCCGGGGCGGCCTCCGGTGTCGACGTCTGCCTGCACGTGGTGCGCTCCGACCACGGCAGCGCGGTCGCCAACAGCGTGGCCCGGCAGTGTGTCGTACCGCCGTGGCGGGACGGCGGCCAGGCGCAGTACATCGAGCAGCCGGTGCCGGACGAGGGCACCACCGGGACGGCGGCCACCCGGGCGTGGGCCCTGGAGAACCTGGAACGGCCGCTCGCCCTGCACGAGCTGGCGGAGCATGCCCGGATGAGCCGGCGCACCTTCGCCCGCCGCTTCCAGGAGGAGACGGGGACGAGCCCGGGGCGCTGGCTGATCCAGCAGCGGGTGCACCGCGCCCGCCACCTCCTGGAGAGCAGCGAGCTGTCGGTCGACCGCATCGCGGCCGAGGTCGGCTTCGCCACGGGCACGTCACTGCGGCAGCACCTGCACGCGGCGATCGGCGTCTCCCCGCAGACGTACCGGAACACGTTCCGGGCCACGGCGGGGAGCAGGGTCTGAGCGGCGGGCGAGGTCCGAGCGGCGGGCGCGGACGCGCCGGGGCCGGGTGGGTCGGGGCCGGGTGGGTCGTCGTTCGGGTTCAGGCGAAGTGGCGGATGCGGGCGGGCGTCGCGGGGGCGTACGGGAGCCAGTCGTGGACCGAGCCGGTCCTGACGAACTCGGCGACCGCGGTGCCGAACCCGTGCCCCAGGGCGCGCTGGGAATCCCCGACCCGGCCGAGCATCGGGCTGTCCGGGTAGGCGTCGAAGGTGTTGAAGAGGAAGGGCAGTTCGACGCAGTGGGCGGCGCCGAGGGAGTGCGGGTCCTCGGCCGGGCGGTAGTCGAACTCGTAGACGTGGGTCGCGTGGTGGTCGGCGATCTGCAGCGAGCCGTCGCGGAAGAGCGCGTCCGTGCCGATCGCGGTGAAGATCTGCGCGGGGGTGCCCTGCGGGAGCCGGGCGGCGTACGCGTCGTAGATCTCCCGGGCCCGGTCACCGGCCTGGGCGGCCAGGAGGTCCAGCACGCCCGCGGCGGTGAGGCTCTGGATGCGCCGCACCCCGGTCCATCCCGGGTGCGGCCGCGGCGCGGCGAACCGCAGCTCACCGACCGGCGACGCGGCGTACGGGATGCCCCGGAAGGAGACCGCCCCGCCCGCCCCGCCGGCCGCGATTCCCTGGACCTTGCCCCGGTCCGTGGCCACGACCGGGTTCTCGATGTCCGCCATGGTGCTCACCTCTCTCGGTTCGGTTGCGATGTCACCGATCCTCACCGGGAGCACGGAAACGAGCCAGAAAGCGGGCATCAAGTCGCGAATACAGGCCATATGATCCATGAATATGGAGAAAGCACGCCATCAGCTGGACGAGACCGACAGCCGGATCGCCGCCGCGGTGCTGGCCGCGCCGCGCGCCTCGTGGCGCACGGTCGGCCGGGTCCTCGGGATCTCGGAGCGGACCGTGGTCAGACGGGCCGCGCCGCTCTACCACGACGGCACGCTGCGGGCCACGGCCGTCCGCAACCCCGTGTGCTTCCCCGACCTGATCCCGCTGGCCCTGCGCATCCGGTGCAAACCCAACCGGATCAGCGCCATCGCCGCCACCCTGGCCCGCCGCCCCGACACGATCTGGGTGGACGTCCTCGGCGGCGGCGACGAGATCTGCACCATCCTGTTCCTGGACGGCCCGGACGCCCGCAACAACCTGCTGCTGCGCGACCTTCCGGCCACCGCCGCGGTCCAGTCGTGGACCTCGCACGCGCTGCTGCGGGTCTTCCCGGCCGGCTTCGGCTGGAGCGGCGGCCTGCTGTCGGCGGAGGAACTGGCCAGTCTGCGCCAGGAGCCGCCGGAGGCCGCCCCGCGGCCCTCGCTCGGTCCCGCCGACCACCAGCTGATCGCCGCACTGGTCGAGGACGGGCGGGCCTCCTACACGGAGCTCGCGCACCGCGCCGGCATCAGCGCCCTGACCGCCCGCCGGCGCCTGGAGGCGCTGGCGGGCGGCCTGGTCCTGAGGCTCGCGACCGAGGTGGATCTCGCCCGGCTGGGCATCCGTACCGAGGCGCTGCTGTGGATGACGGTCGCCCCCGGCCGTCTGGAGGAGACCGGCCGGCGGCTGAGCCGCCATCCACAGGTCCGCTTCGCCTCGGCCACCACCGGCTCCGCCAACCTGCTCGCGGCCGTCGCGGCGACCGACCTCGACGCGCTCTACCGCTTCCTGAGCGACACGATCGGCGCCCTGGAACACGTCTCCACGATGGAGGTCACGCCGATCCTGAGCGGGGTCAAGCGGACCGGACTGGTCCGGCCCGGGAGCCTGTGACCGACCCGGAGCCTGTGACCGACCCCGGAGCCGGGGGCCGGACCACTTGGCCGGACTACTCGGCCGGGCCACCTGACCGGGCTACTTGGCCGGGCACTGCTTCCAGGCCAGGTGGTAGACGGTGCTGATCTCGCCGTCGGTGGAGTCCATGGTCATGAAGCTGACCTTGCCGGGGTTCGCGCTCCCGGCGTTCACCCGCAGCTCCGTGTTGATGTTGAAGTTGCGCTGCACCCCGCAGGGCGCCCAGACCAGCTGGGCCCAGTCGGTGGTGTCGGTGGCCTGCCAGTTGTCGTTGTAGGGGCCGGTGAAGGGGTGGCTGGCGAAGGCGGTGTTCGAGGAGCCCTGGAAGTAGTACGAGGCGCGCTGGGTGCCGATGGCGCCCGGCTGCAGCGAGGCGAAGCCGCGGTAGTCGGCGCTGGCGATGGCGTAGGTGAAGCCGCCCGGCACGTGAACGACCAGGTTGAGCTGGCAGTTGCGCCGGAAGGCGGTGGGGTCGGAGTTGCCGCCGGCCTGGGCGAGATAGGCGCTGTAGGTGACGGTGAAGGCCTCGTTGTCCTCGGACACGGCCACGGCGGTGGTCCCTGCCGGACAGCCGGAGCCGTTCACCGTGGCGACGTTGATGACGATCTTGTCCGGCGGCGGGTCGTCGAAGACGGGCGACGACGAGGCCTGGGCCTGAGCGGGCAGCCCGGCGGTGAGCAGCGCGGCGAGCGCTCCGCCGAGCAGGAGTCCGTGTCTCCTGGATCCCATGGTTTCTCCGGTTCGGTGATCGAGTGGGGGGTGGCACCCGCGGCCGTCCGTAGTTCATCTTTGAAGAAACTGTGAGTTTCCTGTGAAGACCGGGGCGCTCGAATCGTAGGAACCCCCACGCGAACCGGTCAGGGCGAACTCCGGCCATTCACAACGCCGGATTTCACACCCCGTCGAGGCTCACGGGTTCTCCCAGGCCGCCGGTTCCGCCGCCAGTTCCCGGACCGGATCCGGCAGGGCGTCCGCCGCGATGTCCGCCACCGTGACGCCTTCGAGGATCTTGCGGACGTTGGCGCGCAGGGCGATCCACAGGGGCAGCAGCGGCTGGGCGGTGCCGGTGTAGGCCAGCCCCGTCGGGCGTTCCCCCCGTACCGAGACGATCGGGCCGTCCACCGCGCGGATCAGGTCGGCCACGGTGATCGCGGACGCGTCCCGCGCCAGCCGGTAGCCGCCGCCCCCGCCGCGCCGGCTGTCGACGATCCCGGCGCGCCGGAGGTCACCCAGAATGCCCTCCAGGAACTTGTGCGGAATTTCCTGCGCACCGGCGATCTCCTCCGCCTTCACAGGGCCCTCCCCCTGCCGTACGGCGAGCTCCAGTACCGCCCGTACCGCGTAATCCGCTCGTGCCGAGATCCTCATGCGTCCATTGTGGGGCGTCCTCCCGTGGAGAATGGCCGGACCCGCGCCCCGTAAGATCGCCCGGGAGGATCCCTTGGCGCTCAGCAGACGTACCTTCAGTGCCCTCGCCGGCTCGGCCGCGCTCGGTTTCGCCCTGGGCGGCAGCGGCGGGCCGGGAGCGCCCTCGGCGTACGCGGCACGCAGCGTACCGACCGGCCCGGCCCCCGCCGCGCCGCACGCGGACGGGCAGCCGCACACGATCGGCTACGACCACTACTCCCTCCTCGTCGACGGCCGGCGGCTGGTGGTCTGGTCCGGCGAGCTGCACCCCTTCCGGCTGCCGAGCCCGTCCCTGTGGCGGGACGTCCTGGAGAAGATGCGGGCGCACGGCTACAACACGGTCAGCATCTACGTGGCGTGGAACTACCACTCCGCCGCGCCCGGGACGTACGACTTCACCGGCGTACGCGACCTCGACCTCTTCCTCCGTACGGCGGCCGAGACCGGGATGTACGTCATCCTCCGCCCCGGCCCCTACATCAACGCCGAGGTCGACGCCGGCGGCTTCCCCGGCTGGCTCACCGCCACCGAGGGCGCCGCCCGCTCCACCGACCCCACCTACCTCGGCCACGTCGACGAGTGGCTGACGGCCGTCAACCGCATCGTGCGCCGCCACCAGCTCACGGACGGCGGCGGAACCGTCCTGCTCTACCAGATCGAGAACGAGTACGACGGCCACGTCGCCGACCCGACCGGCCCCGCCTACATGTCCCACCTGTACAAGAAGGTGCGGGCCGACGGCATCGACGTCCCCCTCTTCCACAACGACAAGGGCCGCAACGGCTACTGGATCCCCGGCTCCTTCGACACCGGCGGCGAGACCGGGAAGTGGCTGTACGGCTTCGACGGCTACCCCTCCCCCTCCCAGCCCCCGCCGGACTGGGGGGACTTCGGGATCGGCGGCCTCAAGGGCGGCGCGACCGCGAGCCCGCGTACGCCCGGGTTCGTGCCGGAGTTCGGGGGCGGCTGGTTCGACCCGTGGGGCGGGGTCGAGTTCGGCGGCAAGGGGTACGCGGAGTCCCGGCGCACCCGGGACGCGGCCTACGAACGCCGCTTCTACCTCACCAACCTCGCCAACGGCCTCACCCTCCACAACGTCTACATGACCTACGGCGGCACCACCTGGGGCTGGCTGCCGGCACCGGTCGTCTACACGTCGTACGACTACGGCGCGGCCATCGACGAGGCCCGCAACGTCACGCCGAAGATCGCGCCGATGCACCAGCTCGGCCACCTCCTGCAGCGCGTCGCGGACTTCGCGAAGCTGGACCGCGCGGCCGACGTCCACGTGGCCGGGCTGAAGGCGTACCACCTCACCAACCCGGACACCGAGGCGCACTTCTACGTCCTGCGCAACGACGGCGACGGCGAGGTCACCTCCACGCTCCGCACGGCCGCCGGCGACGACGTCGAGCTGACCGTCCCGGCCCACGACGCCCGGCTCGTCACCGCCGGTCTCGCCCTCGGCAAGCGGAAGCTGCGCTACTGCACCGCCCAGCCGATGTTCGTGCTCACCGCGGGCCGCCAGGACATCGCCCTGTTCACCGGCCGGTACGGCGAGATGGCGCACCTCGTGCTGGAGTGCCCGACCGAGCCGTTCGTCCAGCGCCTGGACGCCGAGGCGGCCTGGGTCTACGACCAGGGCGTCCTGCACGTGACCGCGCCGCTCGGGCAGGGCGGGCTCACCCGGGTCCTGGTCCAGCGCGGCGACAGCGACACCCCGCTGCTGCTGCTCTTCGCCGACGACGCGACCGCCCTGCGGCTGTTCCCGTACGACACCCCGTCCGGCACGCTCCTCGTCTACGGCCCGGCGCTGCTGCGCCACGCCGAGCTCGACGGGTCGGCCGTCCGGCTCACCGGCGACACGGTCGGGGCGACCGGCCTCGAGGTCTGGGGACCCCGCGGGATCGCCTCGGTCACCTGGAACGGGCGGCCGGTGCCGACGCGGGTGAGCCTCTCGGAGAGCCTGGTCGCCCTGTCGGACATGCCGGGGGCGCCGCGGCCCGCGCTGCCGGCCCTCGCCGACTGGCGCCGGAAGGCCGAGAACCCCGAGTCGGCGACCGGCTTCGACGACTCGGCGTGGACGGTCGCCGACAGGAAGACGTCGTTCAGCACGACGGCGGTCCCGGCGGGTCAGCCGGTGCTCTTCGCCGACGACTACGGCTTCCACTACGGGGACGTCTGGTACCGGGGGCACGTGGACGGTGACCTGTCGGACCTGGAGTCGGTCTCCCTCGCCTACAGCACGGGCACCCAGGGCATGCTGATGGCCTGGCTGGACGGGGTGCCGCTGGGCTCGCACCGGATGCCGGTGCCGGACGCGAAGACGGTACGGAAGGGGAGTTGGGCGGCCACGGCCGAGTTCTCCCTCGCCGGGTTGAAGAAGCTGAAGAAGAAGCAGCGAAGGAAGCCGGAGCATGTGCTGTCCGTGCTGGTGCGGCGGATGCAGCACGACATGGACGGCGCGTCCCTGGACACCCACAAGGTGGCGCGCGGGCTGACCGCCGCCTCCTTCAAGGGAGCCTCGCCGAAGGTGGACTGGCGGATCCAGGGGGCCGCGGCGCCGGATCCGGTGCGGGGGCCGCAGAACAACGGGGGGCTGTACGGGGAGCGGGAGGGATGGCACCTGCCCGGGTTCGCGGACGGTGAGTGGGAGGCGGTCCCGCTTCCCCGCTCCGACAAGGGGATGGGCGTCACCTGGTACCGGACCGGGTTCCGGATGTCGGTGCCGGGCGGGGTGGACGCGTCGGTGGGGCTGGTGCTGGAGGACGATCCGGCGCGGGCCTATCGGGTGCAGATCTTCCTGAACGGGTGGAACCTCGGGCAGTACGTCAATGACGTGGGGCCGCAGCATTCGTTTGTGCTGCCGAGCGGGATCTTGCGGACCCGGGGTTCGAATACCTTGGCCCTGGCTGTGCTTTCGGATGGCACGTCCGAGTTCGGTCCTGGTGCGGTACGGCTTGAGTTGCTGGGGAGTGCGGCCGGAGGAGTCGAGGTTGTGGGGGTGGACTCCCCCGGCCGTTGACTGCGGGTCGTGTGTGGTTGCTCGCGCAGTTCCCCGCGCCCCCAAGGGGCGCGTTGACCCCTACGTCAGTCGGATCACATTCCAGGACAAGGGTTCGAGAACGGCCGTCAGCATGCCGTCGGTCAGCGTCGTGCCCTCTGCCTGGTGAGGTGTCACCCGCTCGGGTTCCTCCAGGGTGTTGCGGGCGTCCGGGTCCTCGTCGGCCAGGACGCTGTGCTCCGCCACGGACGTCAGGCCGAGTCCGCTCAGGGCCACCTCCAGGGGCAGGGCCTCCGTCCTGCTGCGGTTCACGGCGAAGACCGTGACCGTGCCGTCCTCGGCCCTGACCGCCGTCGCGTGCAGCAGGCTCGTCTCGCCGTACTTCTTCGTGTCGTACGTCGGCGAGTCCACGCGTACGTCCAGGACCTGACCCCTGCCGTACCGGGACGCCTGGGCGAACGGGAAGAACGTCGTCTGGCGCCAGGCCGGGCCGCCGGGCTCCGTCATGATCGGGGCGATGACGTTGACCAGCTGGGCCAGGCAGGCAACCGTGACGCGGTCGGCGTGGCGGAGCAGGGCGATCAGGAGGGAGCCGAAGACCACCGCGTCCAGGACGCTGTAGTTGTCCTCCAGGAGGCGGGGGGCCTCGGGCCAGTCCCGCACGTCGGAGTTCTCGATCGCATGCCACTTCGAGGTGTACCAGACGTTCCACTCGTCGAAGGAGAGGTTGATCTTCTTCTGGGACTTCAGCCTGGCGCCCACGTGGTCACAGGTGGCGACCACGTTCTCGATGAACGACTCCATGTCGACGGCGGAGGCCAGGAAAGAGTCGAGATCGCCGTCCTGGGGCTCGTAGTAGGCGTGCAGGGAGATGTAGTCGACCAGGTCGTACGTCTCCGCGAGGACCGTCGCCTCCCACTCGGCGAAGGTCGGCATGGACTGGCTGGAGGAACCGCAGGCGACCAGTTCCACGGACGGGTCCATCTGGCGCATGGCGCGGGCGGTCTCGGCGGCGATGCGGCCGTATTCGGCGGCGGTCTTGTGTCCGGTCTGCCAGGGGCCGTCCATCTCGTTGCCCAGGCACCAGAGCCCGATGCCGAAGGGGTCCTTGTCGCCGTGGGCGGCGCGGAGGTCGGACAGGGCGGTGCCGGAGGGCTGGTTGGCGTACTCCTGGAGTTCCAGGGCCTCCGCCACGCCCCGCGTGCCGAGGTTGATCGCCATCATGGGCTCGGCCTGCGGGCCGACCTTCTTCAGGAAGGCGATGTACTCGGAGAGGCCGAACCGGTTGGTCTCCGTCGACCGCCAGGCGAGGTCGAGGCGGCGGGGGCGGTCCTCGACCGGGCCGACCGAGTCCTCCCACTTGTAGCCGGAGACGAAGTTGCCGCCGGGGTAGCGGAGGGTGGTGACGCCGAGTTCGCGGACCAGGTCGAGGACGTCCGTGCGGAGGCCTTCGGCGTCGGCCGTGGGGTGGGTCGGCTCGAAGATGCCGGTGTAGACGCAGCGGCCTAGGTGCTCGACGAAGGAGCCGAAGAGGCGGGGGTTGACTTCGCCGATGGTGAAGGCGGGGTCGAGGGTGAAGCGGGCGGTGCGCAATGTTCGCCTTTCGGGGGTGGGTGGTTGATGAATCGTGGGCGGGTGCCGGTGGTCTGTGGCTGGTCGCGCAGTTCCCCGCGCCCCTGGGTCGGCTGCCCCTAAGTGAGCTGTGGCCAGCCGTTCTCTGTCCAGCCCAGCCTGTTCAGGCCCAGCTTCGGGGTGCCATTGTCCGCTGCGTCGTAGTAGTGGTACGCCAGCCAGGTCTGGCCGTGGGTGCGGAAGGTCGACTCGCCGCCGGGGCCTATGTACCGGTCGTGGGAGGCGAGGAGCAGATCTCCGCCGCCCTCCAGCATCGAGGTCCCCGTACTGTCGGTGTACGGGCCCGTCACCGACGTCGAGCGGCCCACCCTGATCTTGTACGTCGACTTCACGCCCGCGCAGCAGGCGTCGTAGGACGCGAAGAGGTAGTAGTAGCGGCCGTGGTGGAGGATCGAGGCGCCTTCGACGGCGTAGGGGGCGTCCGGGCGGGTGGCCAGGTGCTGCACCGGGGCGCCGGGGATCGCCTTTCCCGTGTGCGGGTCGAGTTCGACCATGCGGATGCCGGTCCAGTAGGAGCCGAACGCCATCCAGAGCCTGCCGTCGGCTCGGGTGATCGCCGGGTCGATGGCGTTCCAGGAGTCCGTCGTGTCGGAGGCGAAGGCTGCGCCGTGGTCGGTCCAGGTGCCGGGGAGGCCCGTCGGGGAGGTGGCCACGCCGATCGCGGAGTGGTTGGTGCCCCAGGAGGAGACGGCGTAGTAGAGCCAGTAGCGGCCGTCGCGGTAGGAGAGGTCGGGGGCCCAGGGGTCGGCGGTGGAGTTGTAGTCGTACCACCAGCTCGGCGGTGTGGTGAACGCGTTGCCCGCGTCGGTCCAGTCGTGGAGGTCGGTGGAGAGGCGGGCGCCGATGATGCCGCCGGTGGAGTAGGCGACGTACCGGCCGTCCTTGAGGTGGTGGACGGTGGGGTCGTGGATGATCTGCTGGCCGGTGAGGGGGAGGGGGTCGGGGTAGGTGGTGGCGGAGGAGGGGGTGGGGAGGAGGGCTATCGTCGCGGCCGCGAGCAGGGCGGCGAGTCTCGGGAAACGCTTCAACTCCGGCTCCTCACTGGCCGGCCAGGCCCGTGTGGGCCACGCCGCGCACGATCTGGCTCTGGAAGAAGACGAACACGACGATCAGCGGGAGGCCCGCGATCAGGCCGCCGGCCATCAGCTGCGGCCAGACGATGCCGAAGGCGTTCTGCACGGTCGCGATGCCGTTCGGCATCGTCATCAGGTCGGGGTTGTTGGTCACCATGTACGGCCACAGGAAGTTGTTCCAGGAGGCGATGAAGGTGAAGATGCCGACCGCCGAGAGGGCCGGCCTGGAGAGGGGGAGGACGATCGTGAAGAAGATGCGCCAGCGGCCGGCGCCGTCGATGAAGGCGGCCTCCTCCAGTTCCCTGGGCAGGGCCTGGAAGAACTTGTAGAGGATGTAGACCATCGCGGCGGGTGCGCACTGGGGCAGGATCATGCCCCAGTAGGTGTCCACCATGCCGAGCGACTGGACCGTGGTGAACAGCGGGACGCCGAGGATGGCCGGGGAGAACATCAGGCCCGCCATGGTGAGCGAGAGCAGGACGCCCTTGCCGCGGAACTCGGTGCGGGCGAAGCCGTATCCGGCGAGGGACGCGACGAGCAGCACGATGAAGGTCACGCAGACCGAGACGACGACCGAGTTCACGAACCAGTCGGGGATGTTGCCGGCGTCGAAGATGCCCTTCCAGGAGTCCCAGGTGACGTGGTCCGGGATCCAGTGCGGGGAGGCGACCGACTCGGTGGAGGTCTTCAGCGAGGTGGACAGGGCCCAGAAGAGCGGGGCGATCCAGAGGAGGGAGAGGGCGGCGGCGAGCAGTGTGAGGGCGATCTGGGCGGGGGTCCAGGTGGAGCGCGGGGTGCGGAGCGGGGGTGTCGGGGTGCTCATCGGGCGGTCTCCTCACGGGTGCGCAGCAGCCACATCCGGGCCAGGGCGACGGCCGCGACGATGATGAAGAGGATCATGGAGATCGCGGAGGCGTAGCCCACGCGGTAGCTGGTGAAGCCCTGTTCGATCATGTACTGCACGAAGGTGCGGGTGGAGCTCTCGGGGCCCGGGCCGAACTGGAACATGATGACGACCTGGTCGTAGACCTGCAGCGAGGCCAGGATCTGGAGCGCGACGACCAGGCCGGTGATGTTGCGCAGGTTGGGGACCGTGATGTGGAGCATGCGCCGGAAGGCGCCCGCGCCGTCCAGTTCGGCCGCCTCGTAGAGGTGTTGCGGGATGTTCTGGAGGGCGGCCAGGTAGAGGAGGAAGGAGAAGCCGACGGTCCACCAGAGGGTCGCGACGACGCTCGCGAGCAGGGCCGTGGACTTCTGGGTGAGCCAGGGGGTGTCGAGGCCGAGGGTGTGGTTGACCAGGCCGTTGACCGGCTGGAAGAGCCACCACCAGAGGTTGGCGACGACGGCCGACGGGAGCAGGAACGGGGCGAAGAAGCAGAACCGCCACAGCCACTTGAAGTGGACGGTGTGGTGGGCGATCAGCGCCATCAGGAGTGCCATGACGACGATCAGCGGGACCACCCAGAGGGTGAACTTGACGCTGTGCCACAGGGACTGCCAGACCAGGTCGTCCTGGAGGGCCTCGTGGTAGTTGTCCAGGCCGATGAAGCTCGTGTGGTCGCCGGAGATGTTGGCGTCCGTGAGGGACAGGTAGAGGCCGCGGACGATGGGGACCAGGACGAAGAGGCCGTACAGGACGAAGAACGGGGTGACGAACCAGCCGCCGTGCTGGAGGCGGCGGCCCCAGCGCAGGCGCAGGGTGCCGGTGCCGGCGGCGGGGCGTGCCACGCGGGTGGCGACGGCGGGGGCGGCTGTGGTGGAGGCGCTGGAGCTCATGCGGTGGCTCCCTTCAGCTCCTGGGCGGCGGTCCTGCCGTCCATCGGGTTCTTCGCGTCGAGCAGGGCCTCCAGGGCGCTCTTCATGGCGCGGGCGGTGGCGTCCGGCCTGGTGGAGCCGAGGTTGGAGCCGGCGATCAGCGGTCCGACCCGCTTGGAGAGGGTGCCGGTGGAGCCCGCGAACCAGATGTGCGGCTCGGTGGCGAGGTGCCGCATCGCGTCCTGGGAGTACTCGCGCTGCGGCGAGAGCTTCGTGTATGCGGGGTCCTCGAACGTCGGCAGGTAGGCGGGGACGTGGCCGCCCTGGGCCCAGGTCGCCGCGTTCTTCACCAGGTAGGCGGCGAGCGCGTAGGCGCCCTCGTTCGCGGCGCCGCCGCGGCCGGCCTGGTGGGGCAGGACGAAGGAGTGGGACTCGGCGTGGGTGGCGGGGGTGCCGAAGACCGGTGGCAGGGGCGTGGCGCCGTAGTCGAGCTTCGCGGGGGTGTAGACCGGGACCGACCAGTCGCCCTCCCAGACGAAGGGGGCGCCGGCCAGGAACATCGCGGCGTCGTCCGAACCCGCGATCGCGTAGCCGTCGGTGACGTGCTTGCGGAAGAACTCCAGGACCCGGGTGGCCTTGTCGGTGTCGAAGACGACGCCGGTCTGGTCGGCGTCGAAGTAGCCGCCGCCGAGCTGCTGGTAGAAGGCGACGAAGAACCACCAGGAGAAGTTCTGGTCGTTGGCGTGCATGCCGAGGGTCTGCAGGCCGCCCTGGAGCTTCGCCTTGGCGGCCTTGAGCATGGCGAACCAGTCGTCCTCGGAGGTGGCGTGCGGGAGCCGGCCGTCCGCGTCGAGCAGGCCCGCCTTCTTGCAGACGTCCTTGCGGTAGAAGTTCAGCTGGACGTGGACGTCCAGGGGCAGGGCGTACAACTCGCCGCCGACGATGCCGCGTTTCCACAGGGTGGGGTTGAAGTCGGCCTCGCGGACGCCGTGTTCGGCGAGGAGGCCGATGTCCCAGGGGTCGAGGAGGCGTCCGGGCGCGAAGCCGGTGACCCGGCCCTGGTGCATGACGGCCAGGTCGGGGGCGCGGTTGCCGGCGGCCGCCATGGCGAGCTTGGTGTAGTAGGGGTCGCCCCAGGTGAGCGTGGACGCCTTGACGTCCGTGTCCGGGTGGGCCGCGTGGAAGGCGTCCACCATGGCCTGCATGTTGGCGCCGTCGCCGCCGGAGAAGAGGTTCCAGTAGCGGACGCGGGTGCGCGCGCTCGATGTCAGTGCGTCGGCGCCGGTGCCGAGGGCCGCGAAGCCGAAGCTCGCCGCCACCGCCAGCCCGCCCGCCGTGCCCAGTAGTCGCCTGCGACTGAGGCCAGGTCGTCCCATGCCATTGCCTGCCCTTGCCCTCGGGGTCCGTCGTGCTCGTGATCGCGCCCGTCACGATGTTCGAGATATCGGCTCCTGCTCGTAACTTCGAACGGGACCGTAAAATCGAAGCGCTTGCGCGTCAATGGGTCCGGCGTGACTTTCCCGCATCGAGCAGTTGTTCTCGTGTGAACCACCGCTCGAACTACCGCCCCCGGACGCGTAGTCTCGGACGGGCCGACGCAGCGCGGTGACCGCCGTCGGGGCGGTGCGAAGGGGGAGCGATGGACTTGGCCGGCGCGCGGCACCGGTGGGCCCGGATCGCCGCGAGGCTGCGGCGTCCCCGGCCGGACACGGGGATGCGCCGGCTCGCCGCCGGACTCACCGCCGCCGTCCGCGCCCGGCCGCGGCCGCCGGCCGGGGCGCACGAGGTCTGCCTGGCCCTGTGCGAGGAGATGACCGCACTGCGTGGCGGACGGCCGGTGGAGCTGCGGTTCGAGCGGTTCCCGGACGAGATCGAGGTCACCGGACTGTGGGTGGAGTTCCAGGACTTCGATCTGGTCATCGTCGAGGAGCGGGCCGCGGCCGTGCAGCAACTGGTCATCCTCGGGCATGAGTTGTGGCATCTGAACGCCGGCCACCGCCAGCAGCACGGGGCCGGCCCGGCAGCGGTCCGCGCGCTGGCCGGTCAACCCGACTGGCGGGACAACGCGTTGACGGTGGCCGCGCGCAACGGCTCCCGAGCGGCCGACGAGGCCGAGGCCGACGAATTCGGGTACCGGCTGGCGACCGCCCTGAGGCCGTACGTGGAGAGTCCGTGCCGCCCCGCGCTCGACCCCCTCCGGCCCCCGCCCGACCCGCTCCAGCGGTCCCTCGGCTACCGCGGGCACGGTGGAGCGGCACGGTGACGCCCACCTCGTCCGCGTTCGAACCCGCACGGTTCCTCAGCGACTTCTACATCTCCTTCTGGATCCCCACCGCGGTGCTGACCATCGCCCTGGTGATCAAGCTGCCCAGCATCATCCGGCTCTGGCGCGACCCGCTGCTGCGTGCGGTCGGCGGCCTGCTGCTGCTCGCCTGCGGGGTGTTCGTGTTCTGCACCCCGTCGACGATCGCCGCCGTGAACCGGTGGACCGGCGTCACCAACATCTCGGCGCCCTGGTGCTATTCGCTGCTCACCGCGTTCTGCGGCTCCTGTCTCCTGCTGATCATCGTCTGGCGCAACGGCCTCTCCGACCGCTCGGCCGCCACCCGGCGGGCGATGCGCTGGGTGATCGCCGTCTACTCCGGGGTGATCGCCGCGCTGTGGCTGCTCTTCGCGCTCGCCGACGCGCCCGTGGAGCGGCTGCAGGACCTGGACACGTACTACGCCAACACCCCGTTCATGCGCGAGGAGATCCTGCTCTACCTCGTCGCCCATTCGATCGCCTGCCTGATCACCTCATGGCTGATCTGGAACTGGGTACGCACCGAGGGCCTCGACGCCTGGCTGCGCTGGGGACTGAAACTGCTCGGCGTCGGCTACGTCCTGAACCTGATCTTCGACGCGGCCAAGCTGACCGCGGTCGGCGCCCGCTGGTGCGGCCGCGACCTGGACTGGCTGAGCACCGACCTGGCCCCGCCCGTCGCCGCCCTGTCCGCGATCAACATCGCCGTCGGCTTCATCCTCCCGCACGCCGGCCAGTACCTGCACGACCGCTGGCGGGTCCGGCTCGCCCATCGCGAACTGCGGCCGCTGTACCAGCTGACCCGGACCGTGCACGGCGACGGCGTCCCCTTCCTGTTCCGCGCCACGCCCGAGCTGCGGCTGACCAGGCGCGAGACCTTCATCCGGGACGTACTGCTGCCCCTCACCCGGCACATCGACGGGGATCTCGACCGGCGCTCCTACGACGCCGCGATCGACCTCGGCCACCCGCCCGACCGGGCCCGGGCGCTGGCCTCCGCCGTCAGCATCCTGAGCGCCGTCGACGCCCAGGGCCGCACCCCCGAACCCGCCGACACGGCCGGCGGCCCGGACGCCACCCACCTCCTCCAGGAGATCGGGGCGGTGTCCCGGGTCCTGCGCCGCCCCGACGAGATCGAGGCGGTCCGCATGCGCGCGGCCGTCACAGCCATCCCCCGCAGAGAGCTCCGTCCATGAGTAATCGCACCGCAGTCGTCCTCGGCGGCTCCCTCGCCGGCCTGCTGGCCGCCCACGCCCTCGTGCCGTTCGCGGACCGGGTCGTGGTCGTCGAACGGGACGCACTGCCCGCCGGCCCCGAACCGCGCAAGGGGCTCCCGCAGGCCCGGCACGTCCACCACCTGTGGTCCGGCGGGGCACGCGCCCTGGAGGAGCTGCTGCCCGGCACGGTCGAGCGGCTGCGGGCGGCGGGCGTGCGGCGGCTGCCGGTGACCACGGACATGGTGGCGCTGTCCCCGCAGGGCTGGTTCCGGCGCTGGGACGAGTCGGCGTTCGTCCTGCCGTGCAGCCGGGACCTGCTGGACTCGGTGGTACGCGAGCAGGTGCTGGCCGACGACCGGATCGAACTGCTGCCACGCACCGAGGCGGTGGCGCTGACCGGCACGCACCTCGCGGTGACGGGGGTACGGCTGCGGGCGCTCGACGGCGGCGCGGAACGGGAGCTGGCCGCCGGACTGGTCGTCGACGCGACCGGCCGCGGCTCCCGCACGCCGGCCTGGCTGACCGAACTCGGGCTGCCCGCACCCGCGTTCCGTGAGGTCGACTCCGGTATCGCCTACGCCAGCCGGCTGTTCCGGGCCCCGGAGGAGGCCGCCCGGGCCGGTTTCCCCATCGTCCACCTCCAGGGCAGCCCGCAGGGCAGCCGTCCGGGCCGCGGCGGCGTCCTGATGCCGATCGAGAACGGCCGGTGGCTGGTCACCCTGTACGGTCGCCGGGACGGCGCACCGGGCGCGGACGCCGACGACTTCCTGAGATACGCCCGGGACGAACTGGCTCACCCCGTCATCGCCGAACTCCTCACGAACGCCGAGCCGTTGACCGGCGTCACGGTGACGCGCACGACGGCCAACCGGCGCCACTTCTACGAGCGCATGCAGGCCTGGCCGGAGAACCTCGTCGTACTCGGCGACGCGGTGTGCGCGCTGAACCCGGTGTACGGGCACGGGATGTCGGTGGCGGCGCAAGGGGCGCTGGCGGTGCGGAACGTGCTGCAGCGTCGGGGCTGGGCCTCGCCCGGACTCGCCTCCTCGCTCCAGAAGGCGGTGAGTCGGCCGGTGCGGGCGGCGTGGGACCTGTCGACGGGGCTGGACGTGTTCTACCCGGGCGCGACGGAGGGCGGGCCGACGCTGCGCGAGCGGCTGGCGCAGGCGTACGTGGGGCGGCTGATGTACACGGCGACCGGGAACGGGCGGATCGCGCGGCGGGTGACGGATGTGACGGCGCTGGAGCGGGGCGCGGAGGTGCTGATGGCGCCGAGTGTGGTGCTGGCGACGGTGCTGGGGCCGCTGAAACCGGCGTTGACCGGCCCGCCGTTGACCGCGGAGGAGCTGAAGGCGGCGGGCGTTCTGTAGCGCCCCTTTGGGGGCGCGGGGAACTGCGCGACCAGCCCCCACTCGCCCGCAGGCGAACGACGGCCCTGCCGCGCCGGGCAGTCGACCGTCTGCGGCGCCGTCGTGGCTGGTCGCGCCCACGCGGCGGCAGCCGCACATCGATACAGCCCCGCGCCCCTGACGGGGCGCTCGAGTTCGGGGCGTTCAGCCCTGGAACGACGGTTGGGCCACGCCCTTTCCGGCGCCCGGGATCACCAGCAGGGAGCCCGCCGTCGGATGCGGGCGGTCCAGCCCCACCCGGGCGGTCGTGACGTACAGGTCGGTCAGGTCGGCGCCCCCGAAGGCGCAGGCCGTCGTGAGCGTGGCGGGAAGGGTGATGACCCGGTCCAGCTCGCCGTCGGGCGTGTAGCGGTGCACCGCTCCCCCACCCCACAGCGCCACCCACACACACCCGTCCGCGTCGACCGTCAGCCCGTCGGGGAAGCCGGCGCTCTCCTCGATGGTCACCAACGGGCGGCGGTCGACGGGAAGTCCGTCCTCGTAGTCGAAGACGTCCACCCGGCGGGTCGGCGTGTCGACGTAGTAGACGCGGCTGCCGTCCGGGCTCCAGCCGGTGCCGTTGCTGACCGTGACGTCCGGCAGCAACGTCGTCACCGTGCCGTCGGGCGACACCCGGGACAGCGTGCCGCCCCCGGTCGCCTCGTCGTAGCGCATCGTGCCGGCCCACAGGGAGCCGTCGGGGGCGACGGCCGCGTCGTTGGCGCGGCGGCCCGGTACCGGCTCGCGGTGCAGCCAGCGGAACGTGTCGTCGGGGTCGAGGAGGCCGACGCCGTCCCGGAGGTTGAGGACCAGGCCGCCGCCCGCGCGCGGCTTGACCGCGCCGACGTGCTGTTCGGTGGTGCGGATCGTGCGCCGGCCGCTGGCGGGGTCGTACGTGTGGACCCGTGAACCGAGGACGTCGATCCATATCAGGCGGCCGGCCGCCGCGTCCCACGTCGGGCCCTCGCCGAGCGTCGCCTCCGCGGCGACCGCGACCTCGTACGCCGTCGTCGTCACCGTCGTCATGCCACGCTCCGGTGGCCGAGGCGCTCGGAGAGCTCGGCGGCGCCCTTGGCCGCGAGCTGCTCCAGCTCGTCCCGGCGCTCGTCGCTCCAGCGGATCATCGGGACGGAGATGGACAGGGCCGCGACGACCTGGCCGGTACGGTCACGGACCGGCGCGGCGACGCAGGACACGTCCGGGTTGGACTCGCGGCTCTCCACGGCGACACCACGCGCACGGATCTCGGCGAGGGCCTCGCGCAGGGCGCCCGGCTCGGTGATGCTGTTCGGGGTCATCGCGACGAGGTCGGCGTCGTCCGGGATGCGCGCGGTCAGCTCCGGCTCCGGCAGCGAGGCCAGCAGCATCTTGCCGACCGAGGTGCAGTGGGCGGGCAGCCGGCGGCCGGCCGCGGAGACCATGCGGACCGCGTGCGTGGAGTCGACCTTGGCGATGTAGATGACGTCGGTGCCCTCGAGGATCGCCACGTGGACGGTCTCGTCGCAGGTCTCGGCGACGGACCGGGCGACCTGCTGGCCCTCGGCGGCGAGGTCGAGCTGCTCGGCGTATCTGCTGCCGAGCTGGTACGGGCGGACACCCAGCCGGTAGCGTCCGGGCTGTCCGGGTACGGGCACGATGTACGACCGGGCGGAGAGCGTGGTCACCAGTTCGTGCACGGTGGTCCGCGGCAGCTGGAGTCTGCGCACTATGTCGGGGGCGGAGAGAGTCCCGTCCCCGTCGAGGAAGAGCTCAAGAATGTCGAGAGCCCGGGTCACGGCAGGCACGAGGCGTCCCACGTCCGGCCCCCTCCCTTGGGTCTAAGCGCCAGATATCGGTGCGCCGCGCGCCGGAGCTGCGGAGCCGTTCGAGATATCAACAGGCGATCGGCATGACGAACACAGGCTAACCATCGGGGATTCCGCGGGCAATGGCCGGGAACCAGCCGTGCACAACCAGGCACCAGCAGACACCGGCAGCAGCCCCGGCACGTGCACCCCACGTGCACCACCCGTGCACCATGGGTGGCATGCAACTGGACTTCCAGCTGGTGCTGCTGCGCCGCATGGCCGACCACAACCCGGACCTGGTCGAGGACGCCCGGCGCGCGCTGGGCGCGTCGATCGCGGACATGCGGGAGGCCAACAAGCGCTGGCAGGCGATGGCCCGCTCGCCCCGCTCCCGCTCGGCCGCGGCCCGCTACCGCTCGGTCCTCGGCCCGCCCGAGTCGGAGACGAAACGGACCGTCGGCGACCTGGAGTGCGCCGCCTGGCAGTGGCCGCTCCCCCTCTGGCCCACCCTCCGCTTCGAGGTCATGGTCGCCCCCGGCGGCGCGGTCTGGAACGAGTGGCTGGTCCGTGCCCCCGGCGCCGCCGCCCCGAGGCTGGAGACCTTCGACGACCTGACCCCCTGGTCCTGCACGGTCGACGAGGCCGCGCGCGCCTTCGCGCCGGCCCGCCCCCTGGAGGGCACGGCCCCGACCCGCTGGGGGCTCACCTTCAAGGTGCCCGACGGACGTCAGGTGGTCGCCGAGTTCACCTGGGGCCTGCTCCAGCGCACCGCGGTCATCGACGGGCCGCGCTGAGGATCGCCGCCGCCACGGCGTCCACGGATCCGGGGTGCAGGAACAGGAACAGGTTCGGCTCGACCAGCTCCAGCTCCATCACCTGCGGCCGCCCGTCCGCCCCGTCGACCAGGTCCACCCGGGCGTACAGCAGCTCGGGCGACTCCGGTACGGCGGCCAGCGCGCGCTCCGCGACGGCGAGTTCGGCCGGGGTCGGAGTCCACCTCTCCAGCTCCGGGTGGGCGACCTTGTCCGCGTCGTACGCCGTGCCCGGCGTGAGCACCGCCCGCTTGCGGCTGGCGTGCAGCAGCCGCCCGCCGAAGAACTGCAGCGCCCGCTCCCCGCTGACGTCGATGCCGGAGACGTACGGCTGGACCATCGCGGTCAGCCCCTCCTCGTGCATCCGGGCGAGGTGCCGTACGGCCGTCCCGTGCTCGGCGGGCGTGTAGCGGGCGGCGAACCGGGCGCCGGCGCCGAAGGTGGGCTTGACGACGAAGTCGCGGTCGGTGGGGAGCTCGGCGGCCGGATCGCCGGGGGCCAGATACCGGGTCGGCACGACCGGCACGCCGGCCGCCGCGAGGTCACCGAGATACCGCTTGTCGGTGTTCCACCGCACCACCTCCGCCGGATTCGCGATCCGGGTCGCCTTCCCCACCCGCTCCACCCACGGCAGGAACTCGTCCGTACGCCAGGCGTAGTCCCAGGTGGAGCGGATGACGACCAGGTCGTGGTCGCCCCACTCCGTCCCGGGGTCGTCCCACGGCCGGGCGACGGCCTCGGCCCCCGCGTCGGCCAGCGCCCGCAGCAGCACCGGCAGGTCCCGGTCCTTGCTCGGTTCCGCGCCGGGGTCGTAGGTGGCGAGGGCTATGCGGGGCACGGTGGGGCTCCCTTGGCTGTCGACGGCTGCATTCCTTCGGCAGGCTAACGGAACACCATTGACCTTCCCCTTCGGTGAAGCCCCAGCATCGGTGGCGGACGTCGAGGAACACGAGGCACGGGCATGGAGACGGCATGGAGTGGCTGACCATCGGGGCCTTCGCGAGGGCCGGCCGGCTGTCGCCGAAGGCGCTGCGGCTGTACGACGAGCTGGACCTGCTCAAGCCCGCCCGGGTCGACCCGGAGACCGGCTACCGGTACTACGCCGACGCGCAGCTGGAACGCGCCCGGCTGGTGGCCTGGCTGCGGCGGCTCGGCATGCCGCTGGCGCGGATCCGCGAGGTGTGCGCACTGCCGCCCGGATCGGCCGCCCGGGAGGTGCGGGCCTACTGGGCCCGCGTCGAGGCGGAGACCGCCGTACGGCGGGACCTGGCCGCGTTCCTCGTCGACCACCTGTCCGGAGAATCGAGAAGGGACACGACGAAGATGCTGGAGTTGCGTTATGCCGCCCGTTCGGACCGGGGGCACGTCCGGCCGTCCAACCAGGACACCGCGTACGCGGGGCGCCGGCTGCTGGCCGTCGCCGACGGGTGCGGGCCGGCCGGGGGGTCGGCCAGTGCGGCGGCCGTGGCGGCGCTCAAGCCCCTGGAGGACGCGGAGCTTTCGGCGGGGAACGTGCTGAATCTCCTGGAGGACGCGGTGCGTTCGGCAAACGAGGCGGTGCGGGAGGCGGCGGCGGGAAGCGCGGAGGCCGGCACCACGCTCACCGCGCTGCTGTGGACCGGGTCCCGGCTGGCCCTGGTGCACATCGGGGACTCGCGGGCCTATCTGCTGCGGGACGGGGAGCTGTTCCGGATCACGCACGACCACAGCGTGGTGCAGTCGCTGATCGACGAGGGCCGGCTGACGCCGGAAGAGGCCGAGAGCCATCCGGACCGGATGCTGCTGGCGAAAGCGCTGCCGGGCGGCACCGCCGACACCCCCGACCTGAAGCTCCACGAGGCCCGGGCCGGCGACCGGTACCTGCTGTGCTCGGACGGCCTGACCAGGGCGGTCTCCGAGGAACGGATCCGGGAGCTGCTGGGCGGGGACGAGCCGTCGGACGCGGTACGGGTACTGGTCGAGGCGGCCAACGCGGCGGGCGGCGCCGACAACGTGAGCGCGGTGGTGGCCGACGTCGTCCCGCCCACCCGTCCACCCGTCTCGGTCGGATAGGAGGCCGGGGAAGAACGAGATCCGACCGGGCGGAGAGTCGTCCAGGGCGCACCCGCCTCGGTCGGCGGCAAGGCCGGGGCGGGGCGGAAAGGCAGAGCACACCGCCTCCGGGCTCGCCCCGTCTTGGCCCACGGCGCCGTCCCACGCCCACACCGGTCTCCGCGACACCGCCCCGCCCTCGCCCCGGCGGTGTGATCAAGGTCGTGGTGCGGAGTGCGCGTGGGGGGCCTCGGGGCGCGGTACCTGGTGTAGGAAGAAGTCGTCGAGGTTCCGACCGGTGAGGAGTCGTCGCGTGTCCCTTCTGTTTCCGGCCCTGGTGGGCGGTCCAGGCGACCAGGTGGCGCTGCGGTTCGGTGCGCGGGCGTTGACGTACGGGCAGCTCGCCGCCGCGGCCGGTGCCGTCGCGGGCCGGGTCGGGGACGCCGACCGGGTCGCGGTGTGGGCGACACCGGAGCTGGAGACGGCCGTCGCCGTCGTCGGCACACTGCTCGCCGGCCGGGCGGCCGTACCGCTGAACCCCAGGTCGGGCGAGAAGGAACTCGCGCACATCCTCTCCGACAGCGCGCCGACCGCCGTCCTGGCCGCACCCGGCGCCCAACTCCCCGCCGCGCTGGCGGGCCTGGAGCGGATCGACGTCGACGCGCAGGGTGTGGGCCCGGTGCCCGAGGACCGCACCACCGCGGCCGACCCCGCCCTCGTCGTCTACACCTCCGGCACCACCGGCCCGCCCAAGGGCGCCGTCATCCCGCGCCGGGCGCTCACCGCCACCCTGGACGCGCTCGCCGACGCCTGGCAGTGGACCGGGGACGACGTGCTGGTGCACGGTCTGCCGCTGTTCCATGTGCACGGGCTCGTGCTGGGGATCCTCGGGCCGCTGCGCCGCGGCGGCTCCGTCCGGCACCTCGGGCGGTTCGACACCGACGGGGTCACGCGGGAGCTGAACGACGGCGCGACCATGCTCTTCGGTGTGCCGACCATGTACCACCGGATCGCCGAAGCCCTGCCCGCCGACCCCGAGTTGGCGAAGGCGCTCGGCCGGGCCCGGCTGCTGGTCTCCGGCTCGGCCGCGCTGCCGGTCCACGACCACGAGCGGATCGCGGCGGCGACCGGGCGCCGGGTCGTCGAGCGGTACGGCATGACGGAGACCCTGATGAACACCAGCGTCAGGGCCGACGGCGAGGCCCGGGCGGGGACCGTGGGGGTGCCGCTGCCGGGCGTGGAGCTGCGGCTGGTGGAGGAGGACGGGACGGCGATCGCCGCGTTCGACGGGGAGACCGTCGGGGAGATCCAGGTGCGCGGCCCGAACCTGTTCACCGAGTACCTCAACCGGCCCGACGCCACCGCCGCCGCCTTCACCGCCGACGGCTGGTTCCGCACCGGTGACATGGCGGTGCGGGAGCCGGACGGCTATGTGCGGATCGTCGGGCGCAAGGCCACCGACCTGATCAAGAGCGGGGGTTACAAGATCGGGGCCGGTGAGATCGAGAACGCGCTGCTCGAACATCCGGGGGTGCGGGAGGCGGCGGTCACCGGGGAGCCGGACGCGGACCTGGGCGAGCGGATCGTCGCCTGGATCGTCCCGGCCGACCCGCAGGCACCGCCGTCCGCCGAGGAGTTGGCGAACCACGTCGCCGCGCGGCTCGCCCCGCACAAGCGGCCCCGCGTGGTCCGCTACCTGGACGCCCTCCCCCGCAACGACATGGGGAAGATCATGAAGCGGGCCCTCGGTGCCTGAGCCAACCCCCGGGCGGCTCTCGGCCCGCCGCGTCCTCGCCCTCGTCACCGACCCCGGCACCTTCGCCGAACTCCCGCACCCGGCACGGCAGTCGCCGCCCGACGGCCCGCTCGGCTGGCAGGGGTACGACGCCTCGCGCGCCCGCGCCGCCGAGCGCACCGGCGAGGAGGAGTCCGTCGTCGTCGGCACCGCGCGGGTCGAGGGCACGGCGGCCGTGCTGATCGCCTTCGAGTTCGGCTTCCTCGGCGGCTCGCTCGGCGAGCACACCGGGGACCGGCTGGAGGCGGCGTACGTCCATGCCCGCGCCCACCGGCTCCCGGTGCTGCAGCTGGTCGCCACCGGCGGCAGCCGGATGCAGGAGGGCATGCTGGCCCTCTCCCAACTCCAGCGCGTGGCACGCCAGTCGGCGCTCACCCGGGAGGCGGGGCTGCCGCAGATCGCGGTCCTGCGCGACCCGACGACCGGCGGCGGCTGGGCCACCCTGGGCGCCGGCGCCGACGTGATCCTGGCGCTGCCCGGCGCCCAGGTGGGCTTCGCCGGCTCCCGGGTCCGCCCGCCGGACGCCGATCCGGCCGCGTACACGGCCGAGGCGCAGTTCGCGGCCGGGGCGGCCGACGCCGTGGTGCCGCCGGAGGAACTGAAGGCATCGCTCGGGCTGTGGCTGCGGCTGCTGACCGCCCCCGCCCCGATACCCGCCGACCCGCCGCTCGCCCTCGGCTCCACCGCGCTGCCGGCCACCGGCTGGGAGGCCGTCCGGCGCGCCCGCGCCCCGCACCGCCCGCGGGCCGAGGCCTATCTGGACGCGTACTTCACCCGCCGGGTCGCCCTCGTCGGCGACCGGTGCGGCGGGGCGGACCCGGACGGGATGCTCTGCGGCTTCGGCGAGCGGGACGGCCGTACGGTCGCCTTCGCCGCGCAGACCGGGACGGCGACCAGGCCCGCCGGCTACCGGACCGCCGCCCGTCTGATAAGGCTCGCGGACCGGCTGGGGATCCCGGTGCTGACCCTCGTCGACACCCCGGGCGCCGCGAACGACGCCGCGGCCGAACGGCAGGGCGCCGGGGCCGCGATCGCGGAGCTGTTCGGCGAGGTCGCCGCGGCCCGGACACCGATCACCACCCTCGTCATCGGCGAGGGCGGCTCGGGCGGGGCGCTGGCGCTGGCCGCCCCCGGCAGCACCTGGGCCACCCCGGACAGCTACTTCTCCGTCATCGCACCGGAACTGGCGGCGGCGATCCTGAAGCGCCCCCCGGAGCAGACCGAGACCACCGCCGGCCACCTGCGCATCCGGCCCCAGGACCTGGTGGAGCTGGGGGTGGTCCGGGGCATCGTGGGCCATTCCCGGGGCGGACCCGCCTGAGGCGGTCAGCTCCCTCCGGACCGGCGAAACCCCCCATTCAGCCGCACCCCGCCCGGCCCCTCCCCGCAGGCGCGCCGCTCCGATCCCCCGGAGGATGCGAAGCAGGCCGCCGACCGGCGGTGCCCACCCCCACGGCCCGCGCACTCGGGAGGATCTGCCGTGACCGTCAGTCTGGAGCAGTTGCGCCGCTGCCATTTCGCCGTCGATCTGGGGGCCTCCCGCACCCGCGTGTACGTGAAGGGCATCGGTCTGGTCGTGGACCAGCCCTCGGTCGCCGCCGTGAACACCCGGACCGGCGCCCTGATCGCGGTCGGCGAGTTCGCGGAGAAGATGACGGGCCGTACCCCCGACTACATCCGCGTGGTGCGGCCCATCTCCGGCGGGACCATCGTCGACATCGAGATCGCCCAGCGCATGCTGCGCCACCTGCTCGGCGACAAGATCCGGCGCTCGCTGCGGCGCAAGGCCCGGCTGCGGGCGGCGGCCTGCGCCCCGCACGACGCCGACCCGCTGGCCCAGCGGGCGATCATCGAGACGCTGGTGGGGCTGGGCGCGCGGCGGGTGGAGCTGGTCGACACGCTGATCGCCGCGGCGGTGGGGTGCGGGCTGCCGGTGGAGCGGCCCGAGGCCAGCATGATCCTGGTCTGCGGGGCGGCCGCCACACAGGTCGCGGTGCTGTCGCTGGGGTCGATCGTGTGCGCCGAGCGGCTGCCCGTCGGCGGTGAGGCCGTGGACCGCGCGATCGTGCAGCACCTGCGGCACGAGCACGAGCTGATGCTGCCGAACCAGTCGGTACGGCCCCTGGAGCTGGCGCTGGACGGCAACGGCCTCACCCCGCACGGCCCGGCCTCCACCGAGATCCACGGGCGGGACGTGACCACCGGGCTGGCCCGCAGCGTGCGGGTCGACACCGCCGCCGTACGGGACGCCATCCAGACGCCCCTCATGTCCGTCCTGGACGGGATCGGCAAGGTGCTGCGGGACTGCCCGCCGGACCTGGTCGCCGATCTCGCCGACCGCGGGATCGTGATGGTCGGCGGGTCGGCGCTGCTCCCCGGCTTCGACCAGCTGCTGCGGGAGGCCACCGGGATGCCGGTGCACATCGCGGAGCGGCCGGACGTGTGCGCCGTCCAGGGCATCGGGGCGATGCTGGAGGGCCGGATCGAGCCGCTGGTGCTGGATCCGCTGGCCGCCTGAACACCCGTTCGTTCCCGACGCCCGGTCCATGTGAGCCGATGCGCCCCCTGCGCTCCTTGTCACCCCTGGATTAGGCTGGACTCACTGTTGGTGACGGGAGGGGACGTTCCGTGACAACCGATATCACCGAGTACCTCGCCGAGGCGGCAGCGGTCCCCCGTCTCGCCGTCTCCCGTGTCGGAGTGACCGGACACCGTTCGATCCCGGCGTCCGTCCTGCCCCTCGTCCGTTCCGCCCTGCGGCGCCAGTTCAGCCGTACCGACGTGGAGCTGGAGGCCCTCAGCTGCCTCGCGGCCGGCGCCGACCAGCTGTTCGCGGACATCGCCCTGGCCCACGGCGTCCCGGTGACGGCCGTGATCCCCGGCATGGACTACGAGGCCCACCTGGACGACGCGGAGGCCCAGGCCGCCTATCGCAGGATCCTGCGGTCCTGCACGGCCCGCGTCGACCTGCCCCGCCAGCCGACGCACGAGCAGGCGTACTTCGCGGCGGGCCGCTGGGTCGTGGACCACTGCGACCACCTGATCGCCGTCTGGGACGGCCGGCCGGCCCGCGGCCCGGGCGGCACCGGCGACGTGGTGGCCTACGCACGGCGCAGGGGGGTGCCGGTGACGGTGCTGTGGCAGACAGGGGTGCGGCGGGACTGACGCCGGGCCGGTGCGCCGGTCGCGGGGCGGCCATGAGAGGGCGTCAGGTGGGTCATGAGGGGCTCTGTGCGCCATGGGGGAACGTCAGGTGCCGAAGCGCACCAGCCATTCCGTGTGCGCCGGGGACATCAGGCGCTCCGCCTCCTCCACCGCCTCGGCCCAGCCCGCCTCGGTCACCGTCGTGCCCATGGCGATCCGGGCGGTCTCCAGATCCTGTTCGATGAGGGAGTGCGCCTGCGTCAGCGGGCCGTGCCGTCGTACCTCCTGCCAGGCGACACCGGCCGCGGCGGCCGCGCTGAGGAGCCCCGCGAGGTCGGCGCCGCCGAGCAGGCCGACGGTCCGCAGCAGGGCGGCCGCGAGGGCGAACAGGGTCAGTCCCGCGGTGACGGAGGACCAGCGGGCGGCGGCGCGGTGCGCGCGGACGGACCGGTTCTTGTACCAGACGGCCTGCTCCAGGAGCCGGTCGCGCAGATAGAGGTCCCGGCGGGCCGCGTAGGACTTGGCCCGTTCGGCGCGCATCCGCGGTGTGATCTGCCCTCCGCCCCGTTCCCCGGGGTCGCTGCGGGAGTCCTCCCAGCCGCATTTGCGCAGCTCGCGCAGGCGTTCCTCGACACGCTCCGCGAAGACCGCGTCCGGGTCGGCGACATGGGAGTGGAAGGGCCCGCCGTGCACCATGTACTGCCAGGCCAGCGACTTCAGCAGCTCGGCGGCCGCCCGGTGCGCCTGCCAGTGGGCGCGGGAGCGGCGGCGCGAGGTGCTCAGGCCGAGGGCGATCGTCAGCCCGTACAGCACGGCGGCGAGCAGCGTCATGACGTGCCCCGACGCCTGTTCGGTCAGGACGGCGGCCGTGGTGGCCAGCAGAAGCAGCAGCAGATGCGTCCGCACCGCCCGGAACGAGTCACTCTGATGGCGCAACGCCCACTGGTCGCTCACCCGGAACAGCGGCGGCAGGTCCTGTTCGCCCATCGTGGTGCCCGGTATTGGAGTGATAGCGGCCCCCATGACGCCCCCCGAATTCACCGCGCGCCCCCGAAGGCTTGCGCGCGCCCCCGAACAAACGGCCTAAGAGAACAGTGAGTGGGTAAGGCAGGCTCGCGCACAAGAGGTTCGCCGGGCATTCCTGGTATAGGGTCCGCACCATCGGAACAAGACTGGGTTCCGCGGACCCGAACCGGAGCGACGACACATCATGCCCAACGCGACGCAGTCCCCCACCTCCGCGCCGGCCGTCCGGCACACTCCCCTGGAGGACATCGACCCGGACGCGGCCTCCGCGGCGCGCGCCATGCGTCGCGTGACCGACGTTCCCGACCGCCGCGCAAACCGGTTGGTCACCTTCAACTCGGCTGCCTGAGCCGGGGCGACGCCCGCGGGAACAGCACCCGGACGTGGGTACGCCGGCAGCCGTGCGCGCCGTACGTACCCACGTCAATGCGTCAACATCTCTCGCAGTAATACGGTTTAGGACGCCCCGGGGGCGGGAAGTCTGCCAGACTCGCTCCAGTGACGAGCCAGTCGCCCGACAACCCACCCCTGAGACAGCTGGTCCTCAAGATCCACAGTAGGTGTGATCTGCTCTGTGACCACTGTTACGTCTACCAGCACGCCGACCAGAGCTGGCAGTCACGCCCGACCTTCATCCGCCCGGACACCGTGCGTTCCGTCGCCGTCCGGCTGGCCGAGTACGTCGGCTCCCGAACCCTTGACTCCGTCTCGGTGATCCTGCACGGCGGCGAGCCACTGCTGGTCGGCCCGGCCCGGCTGCGGGACATCTGCGCGGAACTGACCCGCACCCTCTCCCCGCTGACCGCGCTCGACCTGCGCATGCACACCAACGCGGTCACCCTGAACCGGCGGCACCTCGACGTCTGCCGCGAGTTCGGGGTCCGGGTCAGCGTCTCGCTCGACGGCGACCGTGCGGCCAACGACCGGCACCGGCTCGACCGCAGGGGCCGCAGCAGTCACGACCGCGTGGTCCGCGGCATCCGGCTGCTCCAGGAGCCCGAGTACCGCCACCTGTTCAGCGGAGTGCTGTGCACGGTGGACGTCCTGAACGACCCCGTCGCCGTGCACGACGCCCTCACCGAACTGGCCCCGCCGCGGATCGACTACCTGCTTCCGCACTCCACCTGGGACAGTCCGCCGCCCAACCCGGCCCAGGCCGCCACGCCGTACGCCGACTGGCTGCTCGCGGTCTTCGACCGCTGGGAGGAGCAGGGCCGCCCGATGCCGGTGCGGACCTTCGAGTCGGTGCTCAGCACGCTGCACGGCGGGCCGCCCCTGACCGAGGCGCTCGGGCTGGCACCCAGCGACCTGGCCGTGATCGAGACGGACGGCGCCTTCGAGCAGGCCGACTGGCTCAAGACCGCCTACGCGGGCGCTCCCGAGACGGGGTACGACGTCTTCCGGCACGGTTTCGCGGAGTTCGCCGCGCACCCCGGCGTCCAGGCCCGGCAGACGGGCGTCGACGGGCTCAGTGACACCTGCCGCCGGTGCCCGGTGGTGCGGTCCTGCGGCGGCGGCCTGTACGGGCACCGCTACAGCTCGGGGAACGGCTTCGACAACCCGAGTGTCTTCTGCGCCGATCTGCGCTCCCTGGTCGAGGGCATCGCCGACCGGGCGACCGACCGCTCCTTCTCGCCCGCGGTGCTGGGCTCCGACCAACTCTCCTGGGCCCAGCTGGAGTTGGCCCGGGTGCTGCTGCGCCGGGCGCAGCAGCGACTGGCGGCCGAACCGGACTGGGCCGACGCCTGGCGGCTGCTGCTGGCCCTGGACGCCGACCCCGGCACCGCCGGGCACCTGGACGAGGTGCTGGTGCACCCCTATGTGCGCACCGGCCTCCAGCGCTCCCTGCACGGCCCCGTCGACACGGCCCGGTTCATGGCACTGGCCGCCGCGGCGGCCCTGCGGGCAGGGGCAGCGGCCACGCTGTCCTGGGACCAGCCCGACACCTGGCTGCACCTGCCCACCCGGGGCAGCTACCGCCTGGACGCCCCCGGCCGCATCGAGGTCACCGTGGCCCCGGACGCCTTCCGGGTGCGCGGTGAGCACGAGGCCGAGGGGAGCTGGGTACGCCTCGACGAGGTCCCCGTCTCCACGCGCTGGCGTCCGGTCGACCGGCTACCGGTCCGGGACGGCCCGCTGGTCGACGACGCCGACCCCTACCGCGACTGCTATCCCGTCCCGGCCGCCCCGCCGCTGGAGTGCGGCGAGTTCGCCGAACGGATGGCCCGGGCCTACGAGTTGCTGGCGAAGGACGCACCGGCCCGGCACACCGACCCGGACGCGTTCCGGCCCACCGTCCTCACCCCGCTGGAGGCGGGCAGCGGTCTGGTGCTGGGCACCCACGGGTTCGGGGCGCTGGGCGTGGCGGTGGACGTGACACCGGAGGAGTTCGCCCGGGAACTCCCGCGCATCGGCCGCCGGGCCCGCCTCACCGCCCTGCGCGAGACGGCCGACCTGCACCCGCCGGGCAGCCCCGCGGGCGCCCTGCTGGACCGGGCGGACGAAGAGCTGGGCCGCCGGGCGCACGAGGAGGCGGCACGCGCACTCACCGCGCTCACCCTGCTTCCGGAGTCCGAACTGACGCCCACCGGTGCGGTGCTGGCGGTCCGCATGTGGTCGCAGTGGGCGGACGTCCACGAGGCACCGGGCCCGCGGAACACCTGCGAGGCGCCATGACCGGGGAACGCCTGCGGGACACCATGGCCGGGGAACGCCTGCGGAACGCCACGGACAAAGGGCCGCGGTCGGCCGAACTCGGCGACGTGTTGGGCTCGTTGGGCATCCGGCGGGGCGGGGTGCTGATGGTGCACGCCTCGCTGAGCGGCACCGGCCTCGCCCCGGAGCCGGTCCGGGACGCGTTGCTGAACGCGCTCGGCCCCGAGGGCACCCTGATCGTGCCCACGTTCACGCCCGAGAACTCCGACACCTCCCGGGCCTATCGGGAGGCCGTCGCGGACATGGGCGAGGCGGAGGCGGCCGAGTACCGCAGGACGATGCCGCCGTTCGACCCGGACGCCACCGGATGCCCGACGATGGGGGCGCTCGCCGAGTGCGTGTGGTCGACGCACGGGGCGGTGCGCAGCTCGCATCCGCAGACCTCCCTCGCCGGACTCGGGCCGCGGGCGGGGAAGTTGCTGCGCCGGCACCCGCTGCGCAGCCACCTGGGCCGGCTCTCCCCGATGGCGGGGCTGTACGCCGCCGACGCCCAGATCCTGCTGCTGCGGGTCGGGTTCGAGGTGTGCAGCGCGTTCCACTACGCCGAGTACCTGATGCGGCCGAGGCCGCCCCGGCGCACGTACCGGTGCGTGGTGGGCGCCAAGGGGAACTGGGTCGAGTACCGGGATCTCTCCCTGGACGACAGCGACTTCGGGAAGATCGGCGCACAGCTGCCGCCCCGCATGCTCGCCGAGGCCGCATGGGCCTCGCGGACGGTCGTGCTCTGTGCCATGCGGGACGTGGTGGGCCACGCCAAGGGCCAGATGTCTGGATATCGCCGGGCTTTGGCCTGAAAACAGTGAACCGGATACGGCATCCGTCGGGCACATTGTTGAGTCCGACGGAGGCACGCGCCGGCGACGGGGGCGGTCCAGCGGCCTGCCGGCGGGCAGGGGGACGTGCGGACATGGGGGAACGGGTGCAGGACTGGGTTCCGGACAACCGGCCCTATTTCTTCCTGTCGTACGCCCACACCCCGCGGTGGGGTCCGGACAGCGGGGACCCCGACCACTGGGTGCGGGTGCTGTTCAACGACCTGTGCAGCCACATCATGGCGCTGACCGACCTGCCCGGGGGTTCGCCGGCCGGTTTCATGGACCGGGAGATGCGTTCCGGGGTGGGCTGGCCCGAGAAGCTGAGCGAGAACCTCGCCGCCTGCCGGGTGTTCGTGCCGCTGTTCTCGCCGCGCTACTTCTCCAGCGAGATGTGCGGCCGCGAGTGGTACGCGTTCCACGAGCGGATGCTGAACGCCAGGACCACCGGGACGGCCACCGCCTCGGCCATCGTGCCCGCCCTGTGGACGCACGTCGACATGCATGAACTCCCGGACTCCGTACGGCACATCCACGTCGAGGACGCCTCGTCGGGCGGGCGGTACCTCAACAACGGGATCTACGGTCTGATCAAGCTCAGCCGGCTGCGCGACGAGTACGACGAGACCGTGTTCGGCCTCGCCGAGCGCATCGTGCAGGCGGCCCGCGAGGCCCGGCTGCCGCCCGGCCGCCCCCGGGACTACGAGAGCACCCCGAGCGCCTTCAAACCGCGCGGGACCAGCCCCCGGCACATCCGGCTGACCGTGGCCGCCCCCACCGAGGACTCCGTCCCGGAGCACCGCGACGCCCGCCCGTACGGCGACGACGCACGGGACTGGAACCCGTACCACACCGAGTCGACGCGCGCGCTGTCCACGCACGCCGAGGAGCTGATCCGCTCGCTGGACTACCGGGTGACCGTCGCCGCCTTCGACGACGAGAACCCCGCCGAGGAACCGCACGGATCCGGGGAGCGGCAGCCCGGCATCCTGCTCGTGGACCAGTGGGCGCTGAGCGACGAGGAACGCCGGAGCAGGCTGAAGACGTTCGACGCGTACGCCCGCCCGTGGGTGAGCGCGATCGTGCCGCGCTGCCGGGCGGACCTGCAGAACCACGGGCAGGAGGGGCGGCGGCTCGCCGAGGAGCTGGAGCGGGTGATGCCGACCATCCTGGAGCGGGCCCGGCGCGGCGACACCCGGACCGCCGTCAACGGCGTACCCACGCTCAAGTCCTTCACCAGGGTGCTGCCCGAGGTCGTGGCGTACACGACCCGGCAGTTCCTGAAGAACGCGGAGGTCCGACTGCCGCCGGGCCCGCACATCCCCAGACCCCGTCTGGCGGACCCGTATCCGCCGTCCGACCCGGACGCGGGAGACGACCCCGGAGGAGAGGCATGACGGCCGCAAGGGACGGACGCATCATCACCTTCTACTCGTACAAGGGCGGCACCGGACGGACGATGGCGCTGGCCAACACGGCATGGATCCTCGCCGCCAACGGCAAACGGGTCCTCGCCGTCGACTGGGACCTGGAAGCCCCTGGGCTGGATCGTTTCTTCCATCCGTTCCTGGACCCGAACGTGCTCGCCTCCACCGCGGGCATCTTCAACATCCTCCAGGACTACGCCTGGGCCGCGACGGACGGCATCAGCCGCACCGGGCTCTGGCACCTGGAGTTCGCGGACGTGGAACAGCACGCCGTCTCGCTCTCCCCCGAACGGCACGGGCTCGCCTTCGAGAAGGGCGGCTCGCTCGACTTCCTCTCCGCGGGCCGCCAGTTCCGCGCCTACTCGGGCACGGCGTCGTCCCTGGAGTGGGACAACTTCTACGACCGCCTCAACGGCGGCATGTTCCTGGAGGCGCTGCGCGACAGCATGAAACGGTCGTACGACTACGTCCTGATCGACTCGCGAACCGGGCTGTCGGACACCGCGGACATCTGCACCCTCCAGATGCCCGACCTCCTCGTGGACTGCTTCACCCTCAGCGACCAGTCCATCGACGGGGCCGCCGAGGTCGCGCACAGCGTCGCCGACGAGCACCGCAAGCGGCGGATCCGGGTGCTGCCCGTGCCGATGCGCGTCGACGACGGCGAGAAGGACAAGGTCGAGGCGGGCCGCGCCGTGGCCCGCCTGAAGTTCGCCGGACTGCCGAAGGGGCCGGGCGGTGAGCTGCTGAGCGCCGACGACGTCACCGCCTACTGGGGCAGCGTCGAAATACCGTACAAGCCGTACTACGCGTACGAGGAGACCCTCGCCGTCGTCGGGGACAAGAAGGGCGACCCCAAGTCGCTGCTGTCCGCCTTCGAACGGCTCACCGCGGCCGTGTCCGACAACCAGGTCGTCGCGCTGCCGCAGATCCCGGAACCGGTGCGGCTGCGCAGCCGGGACGCGTTCATCCGACGGCGGCCGCAGGCCACCGGGGCGCGGGTCTCGATCGTGTACGCGGCGGAGAACCGGATGTGGGCCGACTGGATCGAGTCGCTGCTGAAGCGGGCGGGCTGCACCGTCACCCTGCACGACCTGGCCGCCGGACCACCCGAGCGGACCGTCCCGGGCGCACGCACCCTGGTGGTGGTGTCCAGGGCGCTGCGCGACTCCCGGCCCGTCGAGAGCGTCCTCGGCCAGGCGGCCGGCGACGACGGGCAGCCGGGGAGCCTGGTGCCGGTGCAGGTCGAGGAGGTCGGGCTGCCGGAGTCGTACCTGGATCCGGCCGGCCTCGTCGACCTGCACGGACTCGACGAGGCGGGCTGCGAGGGCGCGCTGCTCGGCGCGCTCGAACTGCCCGGGCACCCGCCGAAGGGCGGTCCTGCGGCGCCCCGGTTCCCCGGCCATGTGCCGGACCACTGGAGCGTGCCGCAGCGCAACAGCACCTTCACCGGCCGGGGTTACATCCTCGAGAAGGTACGGGAGCAGCTGCGCAGCGGCATGACCGCGGTGCTGCCCCAGCACCAGGCGCTGTTCGGGATGGGCGGGGTCGGCAAGACGCAGATCGCCCTGGAGTACGTGCACCGTTTCAGCGCCGACTACGACCTGGTGTGGTGGGTGTCGGCCGAGAACATCGACAACGTGGTGGCCTCGCTCGCCGAACTCGGTTCCCGCATCGGTGCGCCCGGCGGCGAGGACATGGCGCTGGCCAGCAAGGAAACCGTGCGCATGCTCTCCCGGGGCAATCCCACCAAGCGGTGGATCCTGGTCTTCGACAACGCCGACGTTCCGGAGGACCTCGCCGACTACATGCCCGCCACCGGAGGCGGGCACATCCTGGTCACCTCACGGAACCAGGCGTGGTCGGACAAGGGGGAGACGCTGCCGGTCGACGTCTTCCAGCGGCAGGAGAGCGTCGAGCACCTGTCCCGGCGCGCTCCGGGACTGACCCCGGCGGAGGCCGACCAGGTCGCGGTGGCCGTGGGCGACCTGCCGCTCGCGGTGGAGCAGGCCGGCGCCTGGCTGGCCGCGACCGCGATGCCGACGGCCGAGTACCTGCGCCGCCTCGCCGAGGAGACCACCGCGGTGATGGGCCTCAACCAGCCGGCCGACTACCCCGAGACGGTGGCCGCCACCTGGAACATCTCCATCGAGCGGCTGAAGGAACGTTCGCCCGCCTCGGTACGGCTGCTGCAGCTGTGCGCGTTCCTCGCTCCCGAGCCGATCTCCGCCAAGCTGCTCTACGAGAACGACGAGATGCTCAAGGCCCTCCACCGCTTCGACAGCACCCTCAAGGAGAGCCTGCTGATCGGCAAGCTGGTGCGGGAGATCGCCCAGCTCGCGCTCGCCAAGGTCGACCAGATCTCCGGCTCGATCCAGGTGCACCGCCTCGTCCAGGCGGTGATCCGCTCCCGGATGTCGACGGCGGAGCAGCGGCAGGCCCGGCACATCGTGCACCAGATCCTCAGGGAGGCCCGCCCCAAGGGGGACGAGCCCACCGACAACCGGGAGAACTGGCCGCAGTTCGACATCATCTGGCCGCATCTCTCCGCCTCCGACATCCGCAACTGCACCGAGGCGGAACCGCGCCGGCTGCTCATCGACCGCGTCCGCTACCTGTGGAAGCGCGGCGAGTTCCCGCGCGCGCAGCGGCTCGCCGAGGAGCTCCTCGTCCACTGGAAGGAGCCCATCGGCGAGGAGGACGAGCAGTACCTGTACGTGCGCTGCCAGCTCGCCAACGTACTGCGCTCCCAAGGGCTGTACGTCGAGGCACGGGAGATGGACGACGACGTGCTCGGGCGGCAGCGCCGGCTGCTCGGCAGCCGGCACCCGCACACGTTCATCACCACCTCCAGCCTCTCCAGCGACCTCGCGGCGCTGGGCGAGTACACCAAGGCGGTGGAGCTGGCGCGGGAGGCGCACAACGGCTTCAGCGACATCTTCAACGAGGCCCATCCGCGCACCCTGAACGCGGCCAACAACCTCGCCCTGGCGCTGCGCATGGTCGGCAGGTACACCGACGCCCGGCAGATCGACGAACTCACCCTCGCCCGCCGCACCCAGGTCCACGGCGTCGATCACATCTACACCCTGTCGTCCGCGGAGAACCTCGGCCGCGACCTGCGCGAGGTCGGGCGGTACACCGAGTCCGTGACCGTGCTGTCCCGGGCGTACGACCAGCACAAGCGCGTGCTCGGCAAGGACTTCCCGGGCACGCTGCGGTGCGCCAAGTCGCTCGCGGTGTCCCTGCGCAGGGCGGGCGAGCTGGAGGACGCCCGGCGGCTGACCTCCGCGACCCTGGACCAGTACCGGGCGCAGTACACGGCCTCCACCCCGGACTTCCTCGCCTGCGAGCTGAACCGCGCGGCGGACCTGTTCGCGGCCGAGGACCGGGAGGGCGCGCGCGACGTCGCCCAGAAGGTGCTCGCCGAGTACGTGAAGAAGCCGGGCGAGGCCCACCCCTACACCCAGGCCGCGATGAACAACCTCGGTGTCTTCCACTGGGGCTGCGGCGACAAGGAGCAGGCCGAGGAGGTGTTCCTGAAGGTACTGGACCGCATGACCGACGTACTGGGCGCCCATCACCCGCACACCCAGTTCTGCTCCGCCAACTACGCGATCGTGCTCGCCGAGACCGGCCGGCCGGAGGAGGCCTGGGAGCGGGAGCAGCGCAGCGCCGAGGCGCTGCGCGCCGACCTCGGCGCCCAGCATCCCGAAGCCCTCGCCGTCGTCAGCAACAGCGCCCTCACCCTGACCGCCCTCGGCCGCCTGGACGAGGCCCGGGCGGTGCGCGAGGAAGCGGTCAGGAGGCTGAAGGGGCTGCGCCTGCAGCTCGGCGAGAACAACGGCATCACCCGCTTCGCGCTGGAGGAACGCCGGGTCTACCGGGACCTGGAGCCGCTCGCCGTGTGAGCACACGCGGCCGGCGGACGCGGCAGGCGAACTCCGTCGGCCCGGGTGCCGTCGGCCGGGCGGGTCAGCCCCTCGGCGTACCCGCCAGCAGCCAGTCCAGTACGTCGGGCAGGGCGCGCAGCGAAGCGAAGTGCGCCGCCTTCGGCTCCAGCACGGCCTTGGCCCGTGGAATGCGCGCGGCCAGCCAGGAGAAGTGGGAGGCGGGCGAGAACACGTCCTTGGCGCCGTGCCACAGCAGCACCGGTACCCCGATGTGCGCCGGATCGAAGCCCCACGGGCTGGTCAGCGCGAACGCGTCGTCGATCCAGCCGTACGGCGAGGTGCGCAGCGCCTCGTGATAGGTGCGCAGCAGCATCGACCGGATGCTGGTGTCGGAGACGATCAGCCGGTCCTCCTCGGTCAGGTCCGCGCGCAGGTCCTCCAGCATCCGTGCCGGGTTGCTGCGGATGACCGCCGAGCGCGGGATGATCCGGGCCGCGTACCGCTCCGGGTCGGTGAAGGCGGTGTGGAACTCCAGGACGTTGAACGGTGCCATCCCGGCGAACCAGTCGAGCCCTTCGGCGTCCCGCGGGGCGAGCCCCACCAGGGCGGCCGCCCGGGTCACCCGGCCCGGCAGCAGCGCCGCGCAGGCGAGGGCGTGCGGTCCGCCGCCGGAGCGGCCGGCCACCGCGAAGCGGTCCAGCCCGAGCGCGTCCGCCACGGCCGCCACGTCCTCGACGACGTCCACGACCCGGCGCCCCGGCCGGCGGTCCGAGCCCCCGTACCCCGGCCGGTCGAAGCTGATGAGCCGGGCGCCGTGCTGGTACAGGAACATCGGCCGGGGCCGCGGCCCCACCCGGCTGCCGGGCATGCCGTGCAGCAGGAACACCGGCCGCCCCCGGGGGTCCCCCGACACCTCCACCCGCAGCCGCCGCCCACCCGTCGTCCGCACCACATCAGGCACCGCCGTGTCCCCCTCCCGCGGCCATGGCCGGGACCACGTTGCCCGACAATTGCCCGCAGGACCAGGCCACGAAACGAACGTGCAGGTCAACCATCCTGTGCCGGGGGCGATTCGAGGTCCGCGGGCGGCTCGGCCATGGCTGCCGCGCGAGCGCACACGGCATAGGCGTTCGCTCCCACCCGGGCGTAGGCGTCGGCGGCTCGGGCCCAGTTCGCGCGGGCGGCTTCCGCATCGCCCTGAGCCGCCACGCTCAGGGCGAGGTTCCGCAGGGTGTGAGCGGCGAGCAGCGAGTCGCCGCACCCGCTGTACAGTTCCAGGGCCGCCGACAGCGCCTGCGCCTGCTCCTCCCGTCGTCCCAGACGGGACAGGGCAGTCCCGAGATTGGTCCACGCCCAGGCCTCACGGTACCGGTCGCCGACGACCTGCTGGAACAGGTCACGAGCGCGGGTGTGGGCCTCCAGGGAGCCCTGGAGCCGACCGTTCTCGTAGAGCGTGGTGCCGAGGTTGTTCCAGGCGTAGGCCGCGGCGAACATGTCGTCCGCGGTCTCGAACAGGTAGACGGCGTGGCCATGAGCGCCCATCGCCCGATCGACCAGCCTCGCGTGCCCCCACAGGCTTCCCAGGGCGTTCCACGCCCAGGCCTCGGCCTTCGAGTCGCCGCGGGTCCGGCACTCCTTGATCTCCCGGACACGCGCTTCGATCGCGGCCTCCGTCGTTCCTTCGTGATAGGTGAAGCCCTGCTCGTCCTGCCCGGGGCCCTCGGTGACGGCGTCTTCCCGGACCAGGCTCCGGGCCACGTGCCTGAAGTAGCCCCGCCAGTCCAGATAGAGCCACAGGTCCCCCGCAAGTCCGCGGGCCAGTACCGCGCACCCCTCCCGGCCTGTCCACCCGACAGCCGCCAGTAGGTTGGCCTGCTCGGTCACCAGCCACCCGAGTGCCCGGTCCCGGCTCTCGAACACACCGGGCAGCGGCTGCGGGCCGACCCAGTGCAGATGCCGGGCGGCGACGGCCGCCCGGTCCGCGTAGAACCGCAGGACCCGTGCCCGTGCCCCCTGTTCCTCCGCCGTCCCGGCGGCGCCGGCCGCGTACTCCCGCACGAGATCGTGCAGCCTCCACCGGCCCGGCACTCCCGTGCGCTCGACCAGATGGGTACGCAGGAGCCCTCTCAGTTCAGCCGTCGGCGGGTCCCCGTCGACGAGCGCCGCGATCGCCTCCTCGGCACCCTCCGCCGTGGGCGCGAGGGCCAGCAGTCGCAGGACCCGTGCCTGGTCTGCGGGAAGCCGCTGGTACGACAGGTCGAAACACGCCCCTACGCTCTGGTCACCGTCCTCGAGGACGCGCAGGCGGGGTGAGCCGACGAGTTCCGCCACGAGGCCGGCGACCGGCACCCCGGGGTCGCCGGCGAGCAGCCCGGCGCTGATCCGCAGGGCGAGCGGCAGATGCCCGCACAGCCGCGCCAGCTCCGCGGCGGCCGCGGGGTCGTGGTCGACACGGTCGTCCGCGGAGTCGGCGATCCGCAGTGCGCGGTCCAGCAGATCCGTCGCCCCGGCTGTGCTCAGTTCGGCCAACGGCAGTAGACGGGCGTCCAGTTGGGACAGCCGGGAGCGGGAGGTGACCAGCACCCGGTGGCCGGGGTGCCCGGGCAGCAGCGGCCGGACCTGTTCGGCGACAAAGGCGTTGTCGGCGACGATCAGCACGGTACCGACGGACCGGACGCGTTCCGCGAGGACGGTGCGGAAGAGGGCGCTGCGGTCGTCGAGCGTCTTCGGCACCTGCTCCGCGCGTACACCGAGCGCGTGCAGCAGGGACTCCAGGGCGAGATCGGCCGAGCCCGGGGTCTCGTCGTATCCGTGCAGATCGATGAAGAACGTCCCGCCCGGGAACCAGCCCCGCTCATGGGCCGTGTGCCCGGCGACCACCGCCAGCGCCGTCTTCCCGACGCCGCCCAGCCCGGACACGACGACGACCGGGGTGGGGTTCCCCGACTCGCGACCGGGATCCAACTCCGCCAGCAGTCGTTCCAGTTCCGCCTCCCGGCCGGTGAATCCGGAGGCCTTGGGCGGCAGGGACTCGTGGGCGGTGGGCGGTGCTGCCGGCCGGACGTTGACCTGCGTGCCGACCACGTCACCGAGGAAGAGACCGTCGAAGCTGAGGCTGTCGCCTGCGTACAGGGCGGCACCGCTGCCGGGCGTGTGCCGGTCCATGGCCCGTGCGACGCGCGCGACGGCTTCCGGGTCGCCGGTCAGTGCCCGCCGTACTGCGGCCGCCCAGTCGGCGAACGGTCCGCGCAGTGCCGGGTCCTCGGAGGCGCGTGCAGCTCTCGCCGCCAACAGGTCCAGGTCTCCGTCACCACCGGTCAGTTCGGCCAGTCGCCGTAACGCGTCCAGCCCGGCCGAGCCGCCGGCGCCGTCACGCAGCGCACCGAGCAGCCCACGCAATTCGTCCATGTGCCCGCCCGCACCGCGTCTCCACCCGGACGGTCCAGCATAACGACCGCACGTCTTCCGGGCACGCCCTCGGAAACCCGGAGCGGGCCCCGAACATGACCGGCATGACGGTGATTTGGCTATAGAGTCGGGACCATGTCAGCAACTGAGCCCATTGCGGCATTCCTGACTGCCCTTCCCCTCGAATACGCCGCCGTGAAGGCGCTGTTCACCGACATCGAGGAAGTGGTCCATCCGGACGGGACGTACGCCGACCTCGGACGCGTCACCGGAATCCCCTGGCGGATCGCCCTGGTGCGGACGGGCGTGGGTGTCCTGAACGCCGCCACGGTCACCATGCGGGTGACCGACTGGTTGCGTCCGCAGGCCGCGTTCTTCGTCGGCGTCGCCGGAGGGCTGCACGACGACCTCGAGATCGGCGACGTGGTGGTGGCCACCAAGGTGTACGGGATCCACGGCGGCAAGCTGAAGGACGGGCGCTTCGACGTCCGCCCCGCCGCCTGGCCGGTTCCCTACCGGCTCGACCAGGCCGCCCACAAGGCGCTGGAGGACAGGGCCGAGTTCAAGCCGGTCGCCGTCGGTGACGTGGTGCTCGCCGACGACGACGCCGAGCTCCGGGAATTCCTGCGCGCCCACTACAACGACGCCGTCGCCATCGAAATGGAGGGCACGGGGTTCGCCCACGCGGCACACGTCAGTGAGAAGCTGAACGCGATGATCATTCGCGGGATCAGCGACAAGGCGGGCGCCGACAAGGGGCGGACCGACAAGGAGGGCTCGCAGAGACGCGCCGCCGCGAACGCCGCCCGCGCCGCCGTCGCTGTCCTCGGCAAGCTGCTCCCCGTACCGGAGCGGGGCACGACCGAACCGTCGCCCGCGCAGACGACCGTGCACAATCTCGGCGTCTACCGCGGGGAACACACCGAGTTCAAGGGCACGTTCAACGCCCCGGTGATCGGCAAGGTCGTCAACCACGGCAACCCGGAACACGGACAGCGGTAGCGCGCCGGTGTCTCCGGCGGAGCCGGCCGTCGTCCGGCAGGTCCCGGACGAAGTACTCCGTGCACGCCCCTAGTACGGCAGGATGCGCCCGGAAGGCGTCCTGCGGTCGATCTCCTGACCGCGGGGAGCGGGCCGACGAACAACGCGTACGCGGATCCGACCGTCCATGACGCCCTCCTTGTGCCGAGCTCTGCCCCGTCCTGCTGTCCGGTAGGAGGGCTCTGCCCCGCGGTCAACAGGTCCAAGCCTCCTGCGAGGATCGAAGTTGACCGCACTTCTCCGCGCGTCCGGCCGGCCGGACGCCGTTCGGAAACCCCTGGCGGTGCCGGGCCCGCCGTGTGACGCGCACGTAATGCGACGTCATCTCGCCGTAACGAGCGGGGGGTTGGCGGGGGCCGTCCCATCACGCACTCCGCGTTCCGGTGGCGGCGTCCCCGACGCGGCCACGGCGCCCTGCGAAACCACGGTCCCGTAACACGTGAATCACAGGAGGTGCCCGTAGGTTCCGGTGCCCATGGCAGACACCTTCTGCACGTCTCACGGAAGGACATCCCTCCGGTCATGAGCAAACACAGGAACCGCCGGGCCGCGCGCATCGTGGCCTTCGGAGCCGCCGGTGCCCTGACGGTCGCCGCGGGCGTCACCGCGGTGGCGTCGGCGAGCCAGCCGGCCACGGCGACCGCGACCACCTGCTCCTTCACCCGGTCCGACACCTCGGCGAGCACCGGGGACAACCCCCGGCACGTGGTGACCGGTGACCTCGACGGCGACGGGAACGCCGACGTGGTCGCCGCGGACAACTCCGCCGACTCGGTGTCCGTGCTGCTGGGCAACGGCGACGGCACGTTCGGCGCGGCCACCGACTACGCCGTGGGCGACGCCCCGTACCAGACCGTCATCGCCGACTTCGACGCCGACGGCAACCCGGACCTCGCCACCGCGGACTTCGACGGCGGCACGGTGAGCGTGCTGCTGGGCACCGGGGACGGCGCCTTCGGGACGGCCACGCAGTACACGGTCGGCTCGGGTGCTCGCGCGCTGGTCGCCGGTGACGTCGACGGGGACGGCGACCTGGACGTCGCGGTGGCCGAGGAGTCCGCCGGGCGCGTCAACCTGCTGCTGGGCGACGGTGAAGGTGCGTTCACCGTCTCCTCGCAGACGGTGACCGTGACCCGGCCGCACGGACTGGTCCTCACCGACTTCGACGGCGACGGCAACCTGGACGTCGCCACCGCCAGCGTCGCCACCGCCGGGGGCGTGAGCGTGGCCCTCGGCAACGGCGACGGGACCTTCGGCGACGTCACCGCGTACAGCAGCGTGCAGCGGCTCTACTCGCTCACCGGGGGCGACTTCGACGGGGACGGCACCACCGACCTGGCCGCCGTCAGCAACGGCTCCGACACCCTGGAGATCTACGCCGGGAACGGCGACGGCACCTTCCAGGACCCCGTCGACCACACCACCTCCGCCCTGCCGGTCGCCGTCAACGCGGCCGACGTCAACGGCGACGACATCCCCGACGTCCTGGTGTCCTCCCTCAACGGCAGCTCGGTCGAGGTCTACGCCGGCACCGCGGGCGGCTCGCTGAGCGAGCTGACCGAGCTGTCGGCGGACGGCGCCTACGAGGCGGCCGCCGCCGACGTGACGTCCGACGGCACCACGGACCTGCTGGTCGCGAGCAGCAGCGACGACGCGGTGGACGTCTTCACCGGCTCGTGCGAGTGACCGGTCAGCCCACGCCGACGGCGATCGCACCGCTGTAGTCCCCGCCCGGCTCGATGGCGGTCGGCTCCCCGTCGACCGTCATCGTGACCGTGCTCCCGGCGGGCGCGGTCACGGAGGAGTCCGCCGAGAGGGTCAGGCGGCTGAGGTACGACGTCCCGGTGACCGTCCACCGCGAGCCGCCGGTGAGCGTGACGAGCACCCCGTTGTTGACGACCGGTTGCGCGGTGTTGGTGACATGGCCGAGCTGCGCGTACTCGGCGGAGGTGATGGTGGCGACGGCGTGCCGGGACTCGGAGGCCGACAGGACGCCCGTGACACTCGACGCGTCGAAGGTCAGCACCATGTTCCGGCCGGTGCGCATCGCGTTGTAGAAGTCGCCGGTGAGGGCGATGTCGGTGAAGGCGGCCGAGGTGTCGGTGTCGTGCGCCGCGGTGACGTCCCAGGTGTCGTCCTTCACCGGGTCGTCGGTGGGCTCGGTGTAGACGCCGTCGTTGGACCCGGGGTTGTCGGTCTCCATCACCTGGAGGACGACGCCGTTGCCGGGGTCGAGCGCGGCGCCTTCCGAGCCGTCCACGGTGATGGTGGCCCGGACCGCCTTGTCGAGGAAGGTGGTCGCGGCGGTGGTGACGACGGTCCCGCCGGTGATGTGCAGGGTCCCGGCCCCGTGCCACATCACTCCGAACTCCCCGGAGTCGACGGTGGTGCTGCGCACCGGTAACGCGGCCAGCTCCTCTTCGGTCAGGCCCAGTTCGAGGTCGGTGTTGAGCTGGGCCACGTCCTCGCGGGTGCTGTCGCCGTAGTACAGCGTGCTGTTGGAGGCACCGATGATGGTGGCGTACGTGCCGACGTCGAGGGTGCAGCCGAGGATCCGCTCCGTCACGTCGCCGTCGGCGAAGGAGCCGTAGCCCTCGTCGCCGAGGTTGCGGATGGTGCAGTTGACGGCGGTGGCCCGGGCGTTGCTGACGGAGTCGGTGGAGAAGGCACCCCAGGTCTCGGAGGCGATGGTGGAGTTGATGTACGTGGCCCTGGTGCCGGTGCCGATGAGGGTGGTGGTCCGGACGTTGCCGGAGATGCCGAGCCGCCAGGGCACGACGAGCATGTCGGCACCGCCGGCGGGCACGTAGTCGGAGGGCAGGACGCCGTTCAGGCACTGGATGGACGAGTTCTTGACGACGACGTCGGCCCCGCCCTCGGCGACGAGACCGCTGCGCTCCACGCCCTTGTTCGAGACGGTGACCCCGTCGACGACCAGCCGGGTGCCCGACCCGGTCGCGACGATCGCGGCCCCGTCGCCGACGAAGTCGCACCGCCCGTTGCCGGTGAGGCCGATCGTGGTGTCCGTGATCGAGTACGTGCCGCCCGCGACGTAGAAGCCGTCGAAGGCCTCGCCGGTGGAGGTGACGCGCACGCCCTGCGCCGCCGAGCCGGTCACCGTGCCGCCCACCAGCGCCGGGGTGACGGACCTGGCGGCGACGACACCGTCCGCGTCGGCGTACAGGGCCTGGCGGAGGGGGAAGGTGACGCCGGCGAAGGTGGCCGGGTTCTGCTCGGCGACCGTGAGCACGAGGTCGCCGGTGTACGACCCCGGGGCGATCGTCGTGTCCGTGGCGAGCGTGGCGGTCAGCACGGAGCCGGTCTCCACGCCGTCCACGGTCAGGGTGAGGCCGTAGCCGTCGGGCGCGGCGAGGGTGCCGCCCTCGGCGAGGGCCAGGGAGCCGAGGGCGGTCGTCGTCGCGACCACGTACGTCTCCCCGGCCCCCACGCTGAGCGTGTCCCCCGCATCCGCCGCGTCCGCCGCGTCCGCCGCGTCCGCCGCTCGGGCGGTACCGGTGAGCGCCACCTGCCCGACCCCCGCGGTCGCCAGCGCCACCAGGGCCCGCACCCGGTCCCTCATCGACGGCTCGTACGCACTGCTGCCTGCTGTCATGAACGACTCCTCCGCGGTCACGGACATGCCGGTGGACGGTTCCGGATCGCGGTGCAGTCTGCCCCAACCGCCGTTCTACTGTCGACAGTTGAGCGATATTCTCAGGAACTGCCGTCGAAAGTAGGCTCAGTGTCGACACTCTGGATGCGATGGACGCGCTGGGTGTGCGGTTGCCGACCCGGCTGCCGGGTCCTCAGGCGGCCAGGCCGGCCGCGAGCCAGAGCGCGACGTCGCGCGGGTCGGCGGCCGTGCCGGTCATGCGGAGTTCGCGGTGCACCGCGCGGGGCAGTTCGGGGCGGTGCAGCAGCGGGCGGGCGGCGAGGGCGAGGACGAGGCCGGTCCACGCGTCGGCATCCTCGGGGTCGCCTGCCAGCAGGCGGGCGTAGGCGTCGGCGGCGTCGGGGGCCCCGGCGACCAGGGCGCGGTCGGCGGCGGACGGTACGGGCCAGTCGCCGGCGGACAGCGCGTGCCGGTCGCCGGCGTCCGGTACGGCGAGGCGCTGCCGGACCAGTCCGAAGCGGGCGTGGGACCAGGGCGCGGCGAGGTCGGGGACGACGGTGGACGGGGCGACCCGCGCGTCCGCCGCGGCACCGGCGGCGAAGGCCCGGGCCAGGGCGCGGACGTCGTCCGGGGCGGGGGCCAGATGCCGGATCCGCCAGCCGGTGCGGTGGTCGGTGGCCACGAACTCGGCGAGGGCGGCGGTGTCCGGCCGGACCCGGCCGTCCGACCGCCAGGCCGGCAGCCGTGCGGCCATGCCGCGCAGGAACCGGCGGCCGTGCGCGGTCAGCCCCGGGTCGGCGCGCAGGGCGTGGATCGCCTCCTGGGTCTGCCGCCGGCGCAGGGCGAACTCGAACTCCGCCAGCGGCCGCCCGGCAGGCGGCGCGTGGTCCAGGTACCTGCTCCAGAAGTCGGTGATGCCGAGGAAGGCGTAGGCGCCCTGGAGCAGGCCGCTCAGCGGGCGCGGGTCGTTGCGCCAGGGGGCGTAGTGCCGTTCGGTCCCGCCGTCCCGCTCCAGGGTCAGCAGATGGAGCAGCGCGCCCAGTTTGGTGTGCTGGAACTCGTGGACCAGGGTGACCGCGAAGCTGACCGGATCGGGGGGCAGCGAGGTGAGCAGGCCGCCGAAGGCGTCGCCGGAGGAGGCGCTGAGGATCATCCAGGCCGGCGCCCCCCGCACCTCCGCGATGGTGCGCAGGCCCTCGGCCATGGCGGCGGCCGTGCCCGGGTCGCTGCCCGCCAGCAGGTCCATGGCGCGGCCGAACCGCTCCCGCCAGCAAGCCAGTTCGTCCTTGCCGAGGCGCTGCGGGGGCAGCGGTTCGCTCAGGTCCCGGTAGGGGTCGATGTCGTCCAGCCAGACGGACACCGCCCGGCCGGCCACGTCGGCCCGCAGGGCGCGCAGCCCCTGCCATCCGGGGGCGTCACCGTCGGGGGGCCCGGGCGGCTCGGGCGGGCCCACGCCGGTGCCGTACGGGTCGACCTGCAGCCGCCCCGCCTCCACCACCACCTCCGCCGTCCCCCACCGCGGCCGGTCCGGGAGGCGGGCCAGCCCGAGGCCCGGGAACATCGCGGTACCGTCCCGCAGCGGCACGGTGGTGCGCAGCGGGAGCCCGGCGCGCAGCGCGGCGACCGCGCACACCGCGTGCAGGTGACCGAGGTCGGTCCAGAGCGGCCCGTCGCCCCAGGCCCGGTGCCTGAGCCGGCGCAGGCTGTGTCCCAGCCAGATGCCGATCTGCGGGTGCAGCAGCAACTTCCCGAAGTCCTCCGGGGCGCGCTGCTGAGCCGCCGTCAGGGTGTCCCACGCGGTGTCCACGGGCGGCAGCGGGCCCAGCGCGCCGGAGGTCGCGGCGATGGTGTCGAGCAGGGCCCGCAGCAGCAGAAGCCGCCTGCTGTACTCGGTGGTCCACAGGAAACGAACCGCCTCCGGACCGCCCCGGCCCGCCGCCAGATCGTCGAAGTACGCCGAGGGAATCACGTGGTGATCGGCATGGGCGGATGCGGAGCCTCCGTCGGCCTGCACGTGTCTCCTTCCGTAGGGACCGTCAGTCAGCCCGTCCAGGTGCTCCGTCCCCGAAGTTGATCCGCAGCCGTTCGACCTGGCGCAGCAACCGGTCCAGTGCACGCGCGTAGACGTCCGGATGTCGCGACCGAAGCTCGACAAGCGCGGTGTCGCTGAGATCGGGCAGTTCGGATCGCACGAAGTCCGCGGACGTGTTCATGCGCCATCCCCCTGAGTACGTCCTCCCGTTGGTTTCATGATGACGCATGGGCCAGGTAGCGGGAAGGCCGTGATCAGGCCGGTCACCCCGCTGACCCGGGCGGCAGCCGGCGGGCTGCCCAGTCCGTCAGCTCGCCCTGGGCCAGCGAGCCCGGGTCGAGCACCCCGAGCGCCGCCACGAGGGCGGCCAGGCCGCCCGGGTGCAGACGGCAGGTGCGCACGATGCTGATGATGTCCGCCCGGGCCGCGCCCAGCCGGGGGATGGCACCGGCCAGGTCGACCGGCAGCATGCCGATGACGAGCTGCCGCTGGTCACGGTCGGCCAGGGCGGGCCAGCCGGCCAGCAGTGCGATCAGCTCCGACAGGGCCGCGTCGGGCACCGGTTCCTCCCGGCGCCGGGTGGCGGGGAAGTCGTAGTGGCGTACGTCGCCGGCCCCGGACCGGTACCAGAGCGAGGTGGGCCGCTGGCCCCCGTCGGTGAACCGTCCGATCACCGTGTTCGCCAGTGCGCCCATGTCCGGTGGCCAGTTCTCGTCGTCCGAGGACTCCAGCGCGGCCAGCACCGCCCGGGAGAACGCCCCGGTGCGCCGCACGGGGTCGTTGGCCGCCCGCTGCCCCGGCCCCGAGGCCAGCAGCACGAACTGCTCCCGGCCCGGCAACCGGTCGCCGCGGGACGGGAGTTCCCCGGGCAGCGACCGTGCGAAGCCCAGGTCCTCGACGAAGGTCTGGCAGGAGTCCACCAGCCAGATCTGGCGCCGGAAACCGGGCAGCGCGTCGGTGGTGAGGGTGGTCAGCCAGGCGTCCAGGTCGAGGTTGCGTTTGTCCTCGGCCGTGGCGTCGGCGTAGAAGAGCCTGCGGTGTCCCTGCGGGTCGGTGACGCCGTGTCCGCCCCAGACGACGAACAGCAGGTCGCCCTCCAGCGCGGGCAGCCGGCGCGTCAGCACCTCCTGCACGGCCTCCCGCCCGGCGGGACCCGCGGTCACGTCCGTCCCGGGTCCGCCCGTGCCGGGCAGGGCGTCCAGCAGCAGGGAGATGTGGGCCGCGGGCACGCCGCGGCCGCGCAGCCAGGCGGTGAAGCGGCGGGCGTCGGCGGCCGGGCCCGGCAGGTCCCAGGACGGGCCGACGGCATAGCGTTCCACGCCGACCACGACGGCGTGGGTCCGGTCCGGGCGCGCAGCGGTCACGGCAGCTCCCCGGCCAGGACGCGGTACAGCTCCGGGTTGCTCCAGTAGGCGCTGTGGGAGAGCGGGAAGGGCTGGCGGCTGTCGAGGGCGATGTCCGCGACCCGGCCGGGGAAGACACCGGCGCCGAGGTAGCTGAGCAGGTCCCGCCGGTCGTAGACGTTCAGCCAGCGCGGGACGTGGTCGGGCAGCGGGGTGCCGGGCTCCAGGCTGGGCAGGGCCCCCAGTTCGTACAGGAACGGGGCCTGCGAGCCGACCGTCACCAGCAGCGCGACCTGCGGCAGCGGCCGCAGCACCAGGAGGTCCAGCGCGGCGATGCCGCCGAGGCTGTGGGCGAGCAGGACGACCGGCGGCTCGGCGGCGAGCACCGCCTGCGCGACGGCCTCGCGGACCGGGCCGCCGCGGGCCAGGTAGAGCAGTACGTCCCCGGCGGCCGGATGGGCCGCGTCGGTGAGCGCCGAACGCCGTTTCACCGCCTGCGCGGAGGCCAGGCCGAGGGCCAGCCGCCCGGTCAGCCGCCTGATCCGCCGGGTGACCGGGCCGCGGTGGGTGCCGGGCTCGTCCCCGCTGCCGGAGGCCCCGGGGAGCAGGGCGGTGATCCGGGCGACCGCCTCGTCGCGGGCGGTGCCGTCGAGGGTCGCCGCCGGTCCCTGCCGTGCGGTCCGGCGCCGCACCGCCTCGGCCACGAAGGCCCGGGCCAGTTCGGCGGTTCCGGCGCCCTCGGCGGGGGCGCGGAGGAAGCGGCGGCAGTCGTCGGCGGTCAGTACGGCGGCCACGGCGGCGGCGAAGTCGTCCGCGATGCCCGCCGCGTCCAGCAGCGGGCGCAGCCGGTCGTCCGCGGTGAGCGCCGGGGCCGCCGCGGAGAGGGCCTCGCCCGGCGGCCGGGCGCCGGGTGCCAACTCGGTTCTCGCCGTGGTCTCCGCGGTGAGCAGGCGCAGTTCGAGCAGCGGGTCCAGATAGAGGAGTCCCCAGAATTCGACGTCCTCGTCGGCATCCCCCCGCAGCGCACCGGGGGCGCCCGCGTGCGGCACTTCACGCCCGGTCCCGTACCCCGGCACGGAAATACCGTTCGAATGCAGTACCGATCCGGCAGTTCCCCCCCAATAACAGGAAGACATACGGACTTCGGGCCGTAACGACCGCAATCCTTCCCGTACGACTTCCACGGTCGCGCTGAATCCCGGCTCGCGCACGCCGGTGCCGTGTACGAATAGGACCGTCGTCACGGTCGTCCCCCCCCCCGCCCCAGAACGGCATGTTTCAAGCGGACGCAACAATAGGTCAGTTGCCACTTCACCGGCTACACTGCGTGTGGACAACGCCACAGGGTGCGGCACTTGCCGAAGGGGGATGCCGGTGAGCATCGACTCCACTGTCACTCATGTCGTCGCAGCTCTCGCGCTGGTGATCGCGGCCTCCTCGGTCCTGGGAGCGGCCGCCCGCAGGTTACGCCAGCCTTCCGTCATCGGGCAGTTATTCGCCGGCATCGCGCTCGGCCCCAGTCTGCTGGGCCTGCTCCCCGGAGGGGTGTATCAAACCCTGTTCCCGGAGCAGATCAAGCCAATTCTCACTTCCCTGGCGCAAGTCGCGCTGGTGCTCTTCCTGTTCGCAGTCGGTTATGAACTCGACCTCGGCCAGCTGCGTAATCGCGGCGCGGTGACCGCCGTCTCGCTGAGCGGGTTCGCGATTCCCATGCTGGTCGGCGTCGGCATCGTTCTGCTGTATTCCGGAGGATTCCGCTCCGCGAACGGCGGTCATCCGATCGACGCGACATTCACCCTCTATATGGCGGTCGCCCTGTCCATCACGGCGGTTCCCGTGCTGGCGAGCATCATCCGGGACCAGGGACTGGCCGGCACCCGCCCCGCCACCATCGCGATGGCCGCCGCCGGTGTCATCGACGCGCTGAGCTGGCCGGTGCTGGCCGTCGCCCTGATCGGCGGCGAGGACGGCTCGCTGCGGGCGTGGACCGTCAAGGTGGCGCTGCTGGCGGCGTACGTGCTGGTGATGTTCGTCGTCGTGCGGCCGGCGCTGAAGTGGTGGATGCACCGGCCCGGCGCCCTGATGACCAATCACGTCCCCGTCGCCGCCGCGCTGGCGCTGGCCTCGGCCTGGGCCACCAGCGCGCTCGGGCTGCACGTGATCTTCGGTGCGCTGCTGGCCGGGATCATCATGCCCCGCCAGCCCGACGGGGCTCCCGACAGCCAGGTGCTGCGCCCGCTCCAGGAGACCGGCGGCCTGCTGCTGCCGGTGTTCTTCACGATCTCCGGGATGTCGGTCCAGCTCAACGGACTGCACGCCTCCGACCTGGTGCTCCTGCTGGTGATATGCGCCGCCGCGGTGGCGGGCAAGGTGACCGCCGGTGCCCTGGCGGCCCGGGGCGGTGCCCGGCTGCCCTGGCGGGACTCGCTGCTGATCGGTGTGCTGCTCAACACCCGGGGGCTCACCGAACTCATCGTGCTCAACGTGGGGTTGCAGGCCGGAGTGATCGGCCCCCGGCTCTACGCGCTGCTCGTCGTGATGGCGCTCTTCACCACGGCGGCCACCGGGCCGCTGATCGGCCCGCTGTACCGTCCGGCCGACGCGGCACCGGCCGGACACGTCGGCCCCGGCCCCGGCCCCGGCCCCGGCTCCGGCTCCGGCTCCGGCGAGGAACAGACGCCGGACTCCGGACAGGCCCCCGCCATGGACGCCGAGCCGACGCCACAGCCGTAGCGCCGCTGCCCTGGCACTGCTGCCGGGTCGAGCCGCCGGCCGGGAGCTGGGCCCGGCGGGCGGCCTTCGGCCGGAACGGCCCGGGACCGCCTGGGAACGCCTGGGGCGTCCCGAGCGGTCCTGCACCGCTCGGGACGCCCCAGGACCGTCTAGAACGGCACCGGGGCGATGTCGGCCTCGGCCCGCTGGCTGCTGGCGGCGGCGACGGTCGCCGGGTGGCTCTCTCCCAGCGTCCGGCGGAACCGGGTCAGCGTGTCGGTGTGCAGCACCGTGGCCTCGTCCACACGGTCCAGCGCGCGCAGGTCGAGAACGACGTTGTTGGCGCCGGCCAGCGTGGTCGGGTGGTCCTTGCCGAAGATGCGGGTGAGGATCCCCAGGGACTCCCGGTCGAGCTCCAGGGCCTCCTCGTGGCGCCCTTCGGCACTGCGCTGGTTGGCCATGCCGAGGGCCGTCGTGACCGTGAGGACGTGCTCGTCGCCCAGCGACTCCCGCAGCCCCCGCAGCGCCGTGCCGACCTCTTCGCCGGCCGCGTCGAGATCGCCCAGGTAGCGCAGGGTGATGGCCAGGTTGGTCCGGGCCGACAGGGTGTAGGGGTGGACACTGCCCAGCTTGGCCGTGTAGCGCCCGATCGTCGCTTCGCCCAGTTCCCTGGACCGCGTCAGCTGGCCGTCCTGCCGGAGGTCGACGACCAGGTTGGCCGCGGAGGCGATGGCGTCCGGGTGGTCGGCGCCGTAGCGGTTCTGGAACTTCGACAGCGCCAGTTCGCCGAGCTGCACCGCCCCGTCGTGGTCCCCGGCGCGCCGACGGCACACCGCGAGCACCCGGGCGCAGCTCACGGTCGAGGGGTTGTCCTCGCCGTAGGTCGCGATGTAGCGGGCGTAGACGTCCTCCTGGTGGGTGACGGCACCCGGGTAGTCGCCGGTCTCGCGGATGTCGATGGACAGGTTGCTGAGGGTGTTGAGGGTGTCGAGGTGGTTCTCGCCGAGTGCGAGGGTCCGCAGCCGGGCCGTCTCGGTGTCGTACTCGCGCGCCTCCTGGTACAGGCCCATCAGCCGCAGCCCGACGCCCAGGCTGTGGGCCGCGCGCAGGGTGGCGGGGTCGTCGTCGCCGAAGGCCCGCAGGCAGCGGTCGTAGACCGACCGGTTGATCTCCAGCCCCTGTGCCATCTCGGCCCTCAGCCGCAGCCCGCTGGTCAGCTGGATGAGGGCGTCCAGGGTGCCCTCGTCGTCCTCGCCCGCGACCCGGATGTACGTGTCCGCGGTGCGCTGCATCATGGCGGCGGCTTCCTCGTACTCTCCGACCATGCGCAGGAGATAGGCCAGCCACTTCGCCATTTCCAGCGTCTGCTGGTCCTCGGCGCCGAACTTCGCGGTCCACACGTCCAGCGCCTCGCGGGCCATGGAGACCGCGCCGTCGTGGTCGCCCCAGTAGTAGAGGAACTCCACGACCCCGCGGATCAGGCCGCGCACCCAGGGCGAGTCGCACTCCACGGCCCGCGACACCGCGATGTGCGGCAGCAACTGCTGGTAGCGCGGCCACAGTTCGCGGGAGCTGGGGCTGTTCGGGTTGGCGTCGGCGAGCAGCAGGTGGGCGCCGTGCCGCATGTCCGCCTGCTGCTGCGGGGACATGCGGTTGACCAGGACCGCCTGGACCAGACGGTGCAGCTGGATGGTGTCGTGCCGGTGCTCGATGCGGGCCAGCGCGTAGACGTTGATCTCCCGGATGGCCCGGCCGAGCCGGATCGGGTGGCGCAGGGCCTCGTCGAGCTCGGGGGCGATGGTGCTCCGCGAGTTGTTGAACAGGGAGCGGGAGATCGGCTCCGGGGCGAAGAACGAGCAGACCTGGAGGAGCTGGAGGGCCGCGGGGTTGCGCTGTTCGAGCTGGCGCAGCGAGACGTCCCAGGCGGCGGCCACCGACATCGGGTAGTCCGGCGACGGGACGAGTTCGAGCATCAGCTCGGCGATCTTCTCCCGGATCAGCCCGAGGTACTCGTCCACGGCCATGCCGGTGACGGCCTGCCAGGCCGCGGCCTGCTCGATGGCGAGGGGCAGGTCGCCCAGCTCCTGGGCGAGCAGGTCGGCGTCGGCGTCGCTCAGGTCACGGGCCCGGCGGCGCAGCAGCGCCTTGCTCTCCTCGCGCGTGAAGACGTCCACGGAGAGGGTCCTGGCCACCCGGTCCCACTCCTGGTTCCGGGAGGTGATGAGGATCTTGCCGGTGCCGCCGGTCGGGAAGTAGGGGCGCACCGCCTCGACGTTCTCGGCGTTGTCGAACACCAGGAGCCAGCGGTCGTACGGATCGCCCCGGCGCAGGGCCTCGCGGACCGCCGGGACCGCCCGGTTGGCCTCCGCGCCCACGTTCAGGCCCAGCCGGTGGGCGAGTTCGGTGAGCGCGGTCAGGATCATCGTCGGCTGTTCGGAGGGGATCCACCAGATCACGTCGTATTCGGCGGTGTGCCGGTACACGTATTCGATGGCGATCTGGGATTTCCCGACCCCGCCCATGCCGTGCAGGGTGTGCGGCAGCACCGCCGAGGTGTCGCCCGTCAGCAACTGCTCGTGCACCTGCTCGAGAAGGTCCTCCCGGCCGGTGAAATTGGGGTTGTTCGGTGGCACGTTGCCCCAGACCACCGGCACGGAGGCGCGCTGCGTGGCCTGCCGTGACTCCGGTGCGGCCGGCCCCGGGACCGTCCTGCCGGGTGACGGGAGGCCGGCGCCCGGCTGCCCGTCGGCGCTCGGCACGGGAGTCTCCCGCACCGGAGTCCCGCTCGCGGATCCCTCCGCTGCATGCTGGTACTCGCTGGCAGTGGTGTCGGTCATGTCCGGGCCGCCCAAGTCTGGATTTACAACATTTTTATTTCGGTTATCGTGGCCCATAAGCCGCGAATTCTCATTCATCGACGCACCCGAAGGGGCCCCCTCCAGAGCCGCGCTGACCCGGCGGGCGCGCAGCAGATAGGGCCCCGACAGGGCGCGCAGCACGGCCAGCTCGACACGCACGAACGGCAGGCTCTCCGCCGTCACTTGTGGAACCGGCTCCTCCTCCGGGGCGAGCAGCGCACCGTGCAGCCCGCGGGCCGCCTCGAACCGGTCGCCGTAGAACTCGGACACCGAACTGACCACCCGGGCCGTGTCCGCGCGCATCGCACCCGCCAGCAGCGCCTCGCGCGCACCGTCGACGAACTCCAGCGGCACGGGCGCGGCGGCGCTCCGCGCCCCGGCGGGCGGGGGCTGTTCCAGCAGGCCGCTCAGAAAGAGCTCGGCCAGATGGGCCGGCTGTGCCTCGGGCACCAGCCGGCGCTGTACGTCCCGCACCAGGCGGGGCTCCAGGATCGCGGCGGCCAGATGGGTGGCCAGCCGGAAGGCGGTGGGGGTGGCATGGCTGCGGAAGCGCCGGATGCGCTCCTGCACCGAGGGCGCCGGGATGACGACCGGCGGCTCGTCGACGTCCTCCTCGGGCTCGTCGGGCGCGCCCAGCAACAGCACCGGGGCCTCGATCCAGCCGGGCTCCGCACCGGCCACCAGACCGGCCCAGCGGCCCAGCCACCGGGCGTCCAGTTCGAGGACCGGGACCGCCGCGCTCCAGCCGGCGGGCGGCGGGTCGAACGGGTCGCGCCACTCGGCCGGGAAGTCCACGGCCAGTTCGGTGGTGCGGGCCGCCGCGCGGGGGCTGCGCAGCCGCGCCTGCCGGGGCACCAGCGCGGTGCGGTGCCAGTCCCGCTGGGACAGCAGATGCACCACCGCCACCGGACCGGCCGCCGACCACGGCTCCAGCGCCCGCCGGCCGGCCGCGGTCCGCCACAGCGGCCCCAGTCCGTCGGTCAGGACCAGGACGATCCGGCGGCCGGTGCGGTCCACCAGCTCGCCGGGGACACCGAGGACGTCGTGGTCCGGGTACGGCCCGCGCAGCACCGCCTCCGGCCCCCGCGCGGTCTCCCGCAGGCCGAGCCGGTGCACCCGTACGTCCCGGAAGGCGCCCAGCCGCTCCGCCAGGGCGGTGAGCTCGGCGACCGTCTGCTCCCAGACGACCATGGTCGCGTGGTCGTCCACCACCAGCACCAGGTCGAAGCGGCGCTCGTCCGCCGACCGGGTGTAGGGCATCCACAGGCCGTCCTCGGCGGCGCGTTCGGCGGTGGTCTCCTCGTCCAGCTCGACCTCGAACGCCGAGGGCACCAGCTGCTTCAGCGGTCGCAGGGCACGGCTGATCCCCGCCGCGTCCCGCAGATCCGGCACCGCCTCGACCGCCTCGACCGGCTCGGCCGACCCGGTCCGGAACCGCCGGGCGGCCCGCTCCCGCGCGGAACCCGGCCCGGAACCGGCCGGCCCGGGACTCTGCGGCCCGGCAGGCGGCAACGGCAGGAAGAGCACCTCGGCCAGGTCACCGGACGCGTCCCGCACCTCGTCGCCGCCGGCCCCGTCCGCCGTTCCGTCGCCGTTCCGGGCCGTCGGACGGCCGTCGGCCCCGGCAGCCGCACTGTCGTCCGTGCCGCCTGTGCCGTCTGTGCCTCCCGTACTGCCCATGCCGCCCGTGCTGCCCGCCGCGCCGCCCCCGCTCCCCGTCGTACCACCGGGGCGGCCCGTCCCGTTCGTCCGGCCGGACGCGGACGGCCACCCCGGGATCTCGGGCAGGCCGGAGAGCTCCGACAGCGCGGTCGGCCGGGGCTGCGGCGGGCGGTCCGACGCCGGCAGCCGGGCCGCCAGCGTCTGGTACGCGTGCAGCCAGAGGCCCTCCGCCACTTCGAAGGCCTCCGGATAGGCACGCGGGTCCTCACCCATCAGGGCGCCCCCGACAACTCACGCCAGAGCGCCTCCAGCAGCTCGCCCCAGGACTCGTCGTCCTCCCGGACCCCGGCCGTCCGCAGGAACACGGCGTTGAGCAGCTGGTCGGTCGCCAGCCCGCCGTTCTGCCGGCTGCGTTCCACGAACGCCCGGATCATCTCGTCGTGCCGGCCCTCCTGGTCCCGGAAGTGCGCGGCGATCATGGCGGCCAGCTGGTCCTCGCGGGGCGGGGAGACGTCCAGCCGGACGCAGCGCCGCAGGAAGGCCGGCGGGAACTGCCGTTCGCCGTTGCTGGTGATGACGACGAACGGGAAGGCCCGGCACCGGACCCGGCCGTCCGTCACCGTGACCGTGGCGTCCGGGTCGTCGGTGAACACCCGCGCCTCGCTCTCGTGATGGCGGGCGCGGACCAGTTCCGGGATGTCGTACGAACCGTTCTCCAGCACGTGGAGAAGGTCGCTGGGCAGATCGATGTCGCTCTTGTCCAGCTCGTCGATGAGGAGCACGCGGGGCAGTTCGTACGGGAGCAGGGCGGTGCCCAGCGGGCCGAGCCGGACGAAGTCCCCGATCCGTGCCCCGGTGCTGCCCTCCGGCGCCGCCGACGGGGTACGGTCCGCCGCCTCCGGGGTGCCGTCGCCGGACGGCGCGGCCGGGGCGGCCGGGCCCCGCCCGAGGGACGCCTGGGCGCGGCCGATGGCGTCGTACTCGTACAGTCCGGCGCGCAGGGTGCTGCGCGAGGTGATGCCCCAGTGCAGCACCCGGCCCAGGCCCAGTTCGCGCGCGACCAGATAGGCCAGCGTGGACTTCCCGATGCCGGGCCGGCCGGTCACCAGCAGCGGCCTGCGCAGCAGCAGCGCCGTGTTGATCATGTCGATGTCGTGCGGGTCCTGCCGGGAGGTGGTGCGGCCCATGCTGCCGAGCCTGCGGTCGGTCTCGGCGCTCTCGGCCGGTACGGGCGGCAGCACCGGGCCGCCGTCGAAGGCCCGCCAGCCGGGCGGCGGGGGCAGCACGTCGGCGAGGCGGATGTCGGGCAGCGGTTGCCCGGTGCCGCGGTAGATCCACCAACTGCGGCTGACGGGCCCGCCGTTGCGGCTGCCGTTGTGGGCCGGGGGCTGGGCGCCGTTCATGAGGTCCCCTCGTCGTCGTGTCCGCCGCGCACGCTTCCGGGATCCGATGCCGGGTAGTCGGACCAGTCGACCAGCCGGTTCGGGTTGTCGAGGAGCACCGCGAGGTGACGTCCTGAGTGCGCGTCGCGTTGCGCCGCGGCGGCGGTGGCCGCCTCGATCCGCAACTGCCGGACGCGTTCGGGCAGTTCGGCGGCCGTTCCGCGCAGCAGCTTGTCGACCCGTTTGCGGAAGTCGCCCGGGGGTGTGGGCCGGCGGTCCCAGACGGCCAGCGGCACACCGGCCCGCAGCGCGGCCTCGAGCGTGGCCTGGCGGCCCTCGGGTCCGGCCAGCGGAGGCGCGTTGAGCGCGACCGACACCAGCCGCTCGTCGGCGGCGAGGGTGCTGTTCCAGCGCACGGGGTCGTGGCCGCGCTCGCCCGTCGTGTCCCAGTGGCAGAGGATCCGGGGGCCGGCCGTCATCTGCTGCCAGCGGTTGCGCCAGCGTCGGTGGTACCGCCGGGCCCGCATCCGCTCCAGGCTGCGCAGCGCCACCGGGAAGTCCAGGCACAGCGCGGTGGCGGAGTCCGAGTGCGAGGCCGTCGGCAGCCATTCCACCGGGTCGTTGAGCAGCTGGAGCGGCAGCACGAACTCGAGCACCGGCCTGCCGGGGCGCTCGCCCCAGTCCTCCTCGACGCTCTCGACCAACTCCTCGACCGCGGCCTCGACCTGCGCCAGGGCCACGATCCGGTCCTCTCCTCGCTCCGGCCGCCACGAGCCCGGACGCCGCTGCCGCCAGTGGGACAGCAGGTACTCGTCCGGGCTCATCCCGTGCTTGCTGAGCTGGACAACGAGACAGGCAGGAGCCGGTTCCGCCACTCCGCGAGTGATCTGCGAGCGGAGGGTGTGGAGAGGACTCAGCAGGTCAAGTCGGGTGCCCTGATCGTCGTTCCAGCCGCGCAGGCCGTCGACGACCTGCCGGTCGGCGCCGGACCCGGCGCCCGCCGCGATCGCGTGCTCCACCAGGACCAGCACGGGAAGCAGGCCGTCGGGGCGGGCGTTGGCGTCGGCCAGGAAGTCGAAGGCCTCCTGGAGGGTGGCTACCGGACGGGCCGGGAGCGGCAGGTCACCGGCCGCCGCGTACAGCAGGCCCTGCGGGTCGGGATGCGGTAAGCGGCTCAACAGCGCACGGGCTCTGCGGACTTCGGCTTCCGGCAGGACCGCCAGGACCGGCGACGCGGAGACGAGCTCGACGATCCTCAGTACGGGGATCGAGCCGGGGTCGTACTCCTGGAGGGTGTCCGCGAGTACGGAGAGTCCGGAGGGCTTCCGCCAGCAGGCTTGGAAGATCTCCAGTATGTCGTGCCGCTTCCGGCTGTGTCGCCGGACGTTGGCCAACTCGGGTAACCGGCCCGCCAGCATGTCGATCAAGAGATCGCGCCCTCCCGGTGCATCGAGTCCCGACACCGCGCACATCTGCTCTACCAGCTCATGCTCGAATCCCGCCGCATGGCCGCCGTTTCTCCCACTCAACGAACTTCCCCCCGTCACGGCTCCGGCGTCCCCCAACTCCCTCCCGTTACAGGGCAGTCCAGGTGCCGCAGCCCTGCGTCCAGGGTATGGCCCAGGCCTTACGGGTGGCCACCCCGGAACGGGAATCACAGGCATCAGGCCGGAGGGTCGCACAGGCATCCGGCCGGAGGGTCGCACAGGCTTGGGCCGGACGGTCGCACGCGGGTGGGCCGGACGGTCGCACGGGCGTGGGGCTCCCGCTTCACGGCCGGGTGCGGGCACCGCCTAAGGTCGTCCGGTGACGAACAGCAGCGCGACGCGTTCCCACGACCTCGACGGCATACGTCCGGCGCCGGTGTCCCCCCGGTGGCCGGACCGGCTGCGCCGGTTCGGTTACGCCGGGGCCCCGCCCGCCGGCGTCCGGGAACGCCTGGTCCCGCCCTTCCCCGAGCCCGCCACCCGCCTCTGGCTGCTCCTGGGCCTCGGCCCGGCCCGGGCGGAGCGCCTCGCGAGGGCGGCGGAGTGGCTGGGCCCGCTGCTGGTCACCGTCCTGGCCGGCGTCCTCCGCTTCTGGCGCCTCGGCCGGCCGCGCGATCTCATCTTCGACGAGACGTACTACGCCAAGGACGCCTGGGCGCTGCTGCATCTCGGGTACGAGGGCACCTGGCCGGACCGCAAGATCGCCGACCCGGACATCCTGGCGCACCCCCAGAAGATCCCGCTCTCCGACACCGGTGCCTTCGTGGCGCACCCGCCGACGGGCAAGTGGGTGATCTCCGCCGGCGAGTGGCTGTTCGGCCTCGACCCCGTCGGCTGGCGCTTCATGACGGCGGTCCTCGGCACCCTGTCGGTGTTCATGCTGTGCCGCATCGGCCGCCGCCTGTTCCGCTCGACGTTCCTGGGCTGCCTGGCCGGGGCCCTGATGGCGATCGACGGCCTGCACCTGGTGATGAGCCGCACCGCCCTGCTCGACCTCGTCGTCATGTTCTTCGTGCTGGCCGCGTTCGGCTGCCTGCTGATCGACCGGGACCGGGCCCGGGCGCGGCTCGCGGCGGCCCTGCCGGCCGACGCGGAGGGCCGGGTGCGCCCGGACGCCGACACCGCCGCCCGGACCGGGACGGGCCGGCGGCCCTGGCGCCTCGCGGCCGGCGTCCTCCTCGGCCTGGCCGCCTCGACCAAGTGGAACGGCCTGTACGTCCTGGTCTTCTTCGTGGTCCTGACGCTGCTGTGGGACGTCGGCGCCCGCCGCGTCGCCGGGGCCCGCCACCCGTACCGCGCGGTGCTGCGCCGGGACCTCGCTGGGTCGGTCCTCGCCCTCGTCCCGACCGCCGTGGTCACCTACCTGCTGACCTGGACCGGCTGGTTCCTGTCCGACGACGGCTGGGGGCGGCACTGGGCGGACGGCCGCGGCGGCACCTGGTCGTGGATACCGGCGCCGCTGCGCAGCCTCTGGCACTACGAGTACCTCGTCTACCAGTTCAACGTGAACCTGCACACGCCGCACAAGTACCAGTCGAACCCGTGGAGCTGGCTGGTACTCGGCCGTCCCGTGCTGTTCGCCTACGACTCCCCCCAGCCCGGCCAGGACGGCTGCTCCACGGCGTCCGCCTGCACCCGCACGGTCCTCGCCCTGGGCACCCCGGCGCTGTGGTGGTCGGCCTGCCTCGCCCTCGGCTACCTGCTCTACCGGTGGGCCCTGCGCCGCGACTGGCGGGCCGGCGCGATCCTCTGCGCGGTGGCGGCCGGTTACCTGCCCTGGTTCCTCTACCAGGACCGTACGGTCTTCTCCTTCTACGCCGTGGTCTTCGTGCCGTACCTGTGCCTGGCCGTCGCGATGATGCTGGGTGCCGTACTGGGCCCGCCGGGCGCGGACCGCCGGCGCCGCACCCGGGGTGCGGTGGCCGCGGGGGTGCTGGTGCTCCTCATCGCCTGGAACTTCGTCTACTTCTATCCGATCTACACCGGGCAGACGATTCCCTACAGCGGCTGGCAGGCCAGGATGTGGCTCGACACCTGGATCTGAGGCGCACCCGCCGCCGGGGCCCGGCGCGGTAAGGCGCCCGGCTCAGCGCACTGCGGCGGCCTCGCCCGTGCGGACGGTACGCAGGACGCGGTCGACGGTCTCCCGCTGCTCGCCCACGGGTGCCGTGTAGCCGATGACGTCGCGCACGGCCCGGTCGCCGAGCGTCCGGGAGATCACCCAGGCTCCGAGGTACTGCGAGGCCATGCAGCCGCCGGCGGTGGCGATGTTCCCCTCGCTGTGGAACGGCGCGTCCAGCACGGTGACACCGCGGGCCTCGACGAAGGGCCGGCTGACCTGGTCCGTGCACGCGGGCCGGCCGTCCAGCAGGCCGAGCCGGGCCAGCACGAGGGCGCCGGAGCACTGCGAGCCGATCAGCTGGCGCCCGGGGTCGAGCGGCAGCCGGGAGACGAGGTGGTCGTCGGCGACGACGTCCCGGGTCCGCACCCCGCTGCCGATCAGCACGGCGCCGGCCTCGGCCACGAACTCCAGCGGCCGCTGCCCGGTCACCTCGACGCCGTTCATGGAGGTGACGACCGGCGTGGGCGTCGTGATGAACGCCTCGAGGCCGTCCTTGCGGCACCGGTTGACCAGCGCGGCGGCGATGAAGGAGTCCAGCTCGTTGAACCCGTCGAAGGTGACCACGGCTACCTGCATCGCAACTCCCCGGCCCGGCGGTGGACGTCCACTGTACGGTCCCTGCGTGTCCACGGTCCCGGCACGTTCACGGTCGCCGCGCGTCCACGGTCCCCGCGCGGTGCGACAGCCCGCGCCGCGCCTCAGCGGTGTGCCGTGGCCGTGGGGCTGGGTGCCGGGCCCTCCGCGCGTACCGAGCCGTGGCCGTGACCGGGGCGGGCGTGCGGGCCGGGGCTGGGCCTGCCCGCCGCCTCGCTCGTCGTCTTCCTGGCGTGGTGCCGGGGCACGACGTCCTGCGGGAAGGTCAGCTGGTCGTTCATCCACTTGAGGGCGGCCGGCATCTCCCGGACCCAGGTGGGGAAGTTGTGGCTGCCGTTCTCGGGGAGGACGGAGACGACCCGCATGGGCGCCCGGACGGCCTTGATGAAGGCCTGGGTCTCGGCGTAGCCCTTCTCGCCGTGCTTGCTGTTGGCGACCAGGACCGAGACCTGGGGCACCGGCAGGTGCTTCAGCCGCCACATCAGGTCGTGGCCGTCGATCCGGGCCTGGCGGCCGGGGCCGCTGCCGAAGAGGTTGCCGGTGGTGGGGTCGTCCTTGACCCGGTAGTCGGGCGACAGGGCGGCGGCCGTGGTGTAGACGCCGGGGTCGCGCATCGTGAGCTGGAGGGCGCAGCTGCCGCCCGAGGAGTACCCCATGACGCCCCAGGAGTTGGCGTCGTGGCCGGCCCGGTAGACGGACTTGATCGCCTCCGGGAGGTCCTTGGCGAGGAACGTCTCGGTCTGCGGTCCGCCGGGGACGTCGACGCACTCGGTGTCGCGCGGCGGGGCGATGGTGGGCCGGATCATCACCATGATCGTCGGCTGCATCTGGCCCTTGCGCTGGAGTTCGCCCGCGGTCTGCGAGACCCGCAGGTGCTGGGCGAGGTTGTAGATGCTGCCCGGGTAGCCGCTGAGCGCGACGATCACCGGGAAGCGCATGCGGTGGTACGCCTTCTGGAAGTACTGCGGCGGGAGGTAGACGAAGGCCGGGTCTACCACGCCGGTGCGGCGGCCGATGATCTTCACCGACTCCACCCGGCCGACGGCCGCGGCGGGTCCGCTCGGCAGCCCGCTGACCCTGCTCAACTGCTGGTCCCCGGCGGGCTGCACGAGCGACGCCCCGTGGACGCTGCTTATGCCGTTCACCGAACCGCCGCCGTTCCCGCCGGCCGCCTGGGTCACGCCGACCGGAGCGGTGTCGACGTTGCCGAGCAGCTCGTTCCAGGAGCCGAAGAACTGGTACGACGAGTTCACCGCGCACGCGAACGCCGCGACGATCGTCACCTGCGTCACCGCGACGGCCCCGAGCCGCCCCAGCACCTGCCACAGCCCCGGCCTGGCGAACCGCGGCCACAGCCAGACCAGCAGGGCCACACACAGGGCGGCCAGCGCCGCGAGCGCGTATACGGTCGTTCGACTGGTCAAACCCATGTCACTCAGTCCCTGGTTTCCCTGCCCGTGCATCGTTGCTTCCGCACAGGAGGAGGGCCGAAGAGCCTTCCGCGTTCCGTAACGAGGGATTCAGGAAGAAGACATGACCTGTTACGCCATGTCGGACAGGGCACCGGCCGCCGCGGGGTGACGGACGTCATTGACACACCGGATCACCGAAGGTTGTCATGAACACATGCAACTGACCGGGCGCCGTACGCTGCTCGACGCCGCCCGGGTCCAGGCGGCGACGCGCCCCGGACTGCTTCTCCACGGTCCCGCCGGCATCGGCAAGTCGACGCTCGTGGCGGCCCTCACGGCGGACCGGGCCGCCGGCACCGTACTGCACTGCTCGCCCGCCGAGGAGGACGCCCGGCTGCCCTTCGCGGGGCTCGTCGACCTGTTCGCACGGATCCCGGAGAGCCACCTGGAGGCCCTGGCGCCGCAGCCCCGGGCGGCGCTGCGGACCGCCCTGCTGCGCGGTGGCGGACCGGCGGACGACCGCGGCCTGCTCGCCGTACGCGTCGCCGTCCTCGACGCGCTGCGCGCCCTCGCCGCCGACGGCCCCGTCCTGCTGGTCGTCGACGGCCTGCAGTGGCTCGACGGACCGACCGCCGAGGCCCTCGCCTTCGCCATGCGCAGGCTCGACGACCCCGGCATCCGGATGCTCGCCGCCGAGCGGGTGGCGGACGGCGGCCAGCCCGAGCGGCTGCACTGCTGCCCGCCGGGCACCGTCGAACTCCCGGTGCCGCCCCTGACGGACGGCGAGACGGCCCGCCTGGTCCACGCCGACCTCGGCGCCGACCTGCCCCCGGCCGTACTGCGGGCGATCCAGCAGACCGCCGCCGGAAACCCGTACTACGCACGGGAGTTGGGCCGCGCCGCGCTGCGCGCCCCGGTGCCCGCCGGGTTCGGCGCGCTGCCGCCGGTGCCCCCGGGACTGCGCACGCTCCTGCTGGAGCAGGCCCGTTCGCTGCCGGAGCCGGTGCGGCGCACCCTCCTCGTGGCGAGCGCCGCCGACCGGCCGAGCCTCACCCTGCTGCGCGCCGCCGGTCTCCCCGACCCGGCCGCGGCCCTCGCGGAGGCGGAGCGGCTCGGCATCGCGGCCGCCGACGCCGACGGGGTCGTACGTTTCGGGCATCCCGTGCTCCGGGCCGCCGTGCACGCCGACGCCTCCAAGCACGGCCGACGGCAGGCGCACGCGCTGCTGGCCCGCGCGGTGACCGAACCCGTGGAACGGGCCCGTCATCTCGCGCTCTCCCACCCGTACGAGGACGAGTCCACGGCCCGCACCCTGATGACGGCGGCCGGGTCCGCGCGCCGCGACGGCGCCCCCGGCACCGCCTTCGAACTGGCCGTCCTCGCCGCCCGCCGCACCCCGGCCGGCCACCCCGCGGACCGTGCCGAACGGCTGCTGGCCGCCGCCGAGTACGCCTGCGACGCCGGACGCACCGAGGAGGCGGGCGAGGCCGCCGGCGCCGTGCTCGCCCGGTCCGGCTCGGCGGCGCAGCGGGTGCGGGCCCGCCTGGTCCTGCTGCGCGGCGCCGGGCAGGCGCTGGAGGGCACCGAGGACCTGATCACGGACGGCCTGCGGGACGCCGCCGGCGATCCGCGCTCCGAGGCCCGGCTGCACCACTGGGCCGCCGTACGGGGCCTGCTGTGCGGGGAGTTGACGGAGGCGGCCGAACACGCCCGGCGGGCCGCACGGCAGGCGGGCGCGGCCGGCGACACCGGGACCAGGATCGACGCGCTCGCCACCCTCGCCCGGGTACGCTCCCTGGCCGGCGACCCGCTCGCCGCCGACACGGCACTGACGGAGGCACTGACCTTGCTCCGCCGCGGTTCGGCAGCGCCCCACAGGGACGCCGGCCCCGATCCGGCATGCGGCTGCCACCGCGCGAGCGCGACCAACCACAACAGCACCCCAGTCGACACAACACGCCCCGACTCACCAGCGCCCCATAGGGGCGCGGGGAACTGCGCGACCAGCCACGACGGCGCCGCAGCCGACACACGGCAGATCGCGGCACCCCCAGATGCGGCACCCCCAGACATCGCGCCCCTCCCAGCGGAGCGCCCCGGCGGCCCGGAGAGCCGGCGGCTCATCCGCATGCGGGCGATCCTCGCCCTGGACTCCGACCGGGTGACCGAGGCCCGCGACCAGGTCGTCCCGCTGCTCGCGGCGACCGGCGAGCCGGCCGGCGCCGAGGACACCGTCGCGACCCTGGTGGCGCTGACCCGCATCCAGGTGCGTGCCGGGCACTGCCGGGAGGCGCTGCGCACCGCGGCCCGCTGCTCGCGGGCCCTGCCCCAGGCGGCTCCGGCCCTGTACGCGGCGGCGCTCGCCGCGACCGCGGGTGCCACCGCCGACGAGGCCCGGCGGCTGGCCGCACAGGCGGTCCGCGCCTCGGAGGCGGACGGCGACCGGCTGTTCCTGCTGCGCGCGCTCGCGGTGCTCGGGCAGGCCGAACTCCTCGGCGGCGATCCGCGCGGGGCGGCCGCCGCCGTCGAGGCACTGCAACGCGTCCGGGAACTCGGCGAGGCCATGTGCGCCGCCGACCCGCCGCTGCTGCACTGGTACGGCGACCTGGCCGAGGCCCTGGTCGCGCTGGGCGAGACGGACGCGGCCGGGGCCGTGCTCCGCGACGCCCGGGCGCGCGTGCCGCACGGCGCGCCCGGCAGCGTCCTGGCGGCGCTGGAACGGGCGGAGGGGCTGTGCGAGGCGGGCCTCGGCCGGGCACGGGAAGGGGCGGTACGGCTGCGCACCGCCGTCGAGCGGCTGCGCCGGCTGCCGCTCCCCGTCGAGCTGGTACGCACCCTGATCGCACTCGGCGCGGTCGAGCGCCGCGCCCGCCGCCGGAACGCCGCCCGGCAGGCGCTCGCCGAGGCCCTGGAGACGGCGACCCGGATCGGCGCGGCCCCGCTCGCGGCCCGGGCCAGGGACGAACTGGCCCGGCTGGCGGCCGGGGAGCGGGGCGGCGAGAGCGGTGCGGGCGGACCCGAACTCACGCCCACGGAGGCGCGGATCGCCGAACTGGTCGGCGGCGGGGCCACCAACAGGGAGGTCGCCGCGGAGCTGTTCATCAGCGTCAAGACGGTGGAGGGGGCACTGTCCCGGGTCTACCGCAAGTTCGGCGTCCGCTCGCGCACCGCGCTGGCGCACGCGATGGCCGTCGCCGTCATCGCCTCCGGGGCGGCGGTGGACACCGGCGACGACGACCGGTCCGGGCCCACCGCACAGACGGTGACGGTGAGTCAGCCGGTCCGCGCCCGTCTCCCCCGCCCGCTCGACACACGCCGTTGACGTGACATCCGCAGTTAACACGTAACGCAAGGGTTCCCCCGCTTACGGGGGTGGGTCCGGAGTTCCTACGGTGATCCCGTTCCGGTTCCGGGACGCAACTCCCCACCCCCCACTCTCCATTCCTCGGAGGACCCCAGTGAAGTCACGCCTCAAGCTGCTCGGCCTGGTCGCCGCGCCGGCCCTGGTCACGGCCGTCGTCCCCGCCGCCTTCGCGGCCGACGCCCCGCACACCGCCCGGGCCGCCGTCGCCGGAGACGTCCTGCCCGGCCTGAAGCACGACGCCGCCCGCACCGGCAAGGTGGCGGCCGGCAAGCGGATATCCGTGGCGATCAGCCTGACTCCCCGGGGCGGCACGGCACTCGACACCTTCGTGGCGAAGGTCAGCGACCCGCACTCGGCCTCCTACGGCCACTACCTGACGAAGAGCCAGTTCGCGGCCCGCTTCGGCCGGACCGACGCCGAGGTCAGGCAGCTGAAGGACTACCTGCGTTCGCAGGGCGTCACCGTCGGCAAGGTGCACTCCGGCAACCTGCTGGTCGACGCCAGCGGCACCGCGGCCCAGCTGCAGAAGGCCTTCGGCACCCGGCTGTCCACCTGGAAGGACGCCACGACGGGCCGCTCCTTCTACGCGAACGACAGCGCGCCGACGCTCCCCGCCTCCCTCGCCTCCCTCGTCAGCGACGTGGCGGGCCTCAACAACCGCGTCCAGCTGCACCACCAGGCGACCCCGCACACCGTCTCCCCGCACGACGGCCCCGGCGGCGGCTACACCCCGGCCCAGCTCAAGGGCGGCTACAACGTCTCCAGCACGTACACCGGCAGCGGCCAGAAGATCGCGCTGATCGAGTTCGACGGCTTCCAGCAGTCCAACATCACCAAGTACGACACCAACTACAGCCTCGGCTCGCCCACCCCGGCCGTGTCCAAGGTCGACGGCGGCTCCGGCTCGCTCGGCGACGGCCAGGTCGAGGTCGAGCTGGACATCGAGGTCCTGCACGCGATCGCCCCGAAGGCGAACGTGACGGTCTTCGAGGGCCCCAACTCGGACGCCGGTGAGGTCGACACGTACCAGGCCATCGTCGACAGCGGCATCCCGACCACCTCGATCAGCTGGGGCGCCGCCGAGTCGGCCCGCACCACCTCCAACATCAACGCCGTGGACGCCGTCTTCAAGACGGGCGCCGCCGAGGGCCTCGGCTTCTACGCGGCCTCCGGCGACGACGGCTCCGACGACGCGGGCGACGGCGGCACCTCCGTCGACTACCCGGCCAGCGACCCGTACGTGACGGGCGTCGGCGGCACCAAGCTGACCGTCACCTCGGCCAACGCCTTCAGCAAGGAGGTGGCCTGGTCCGGCGGCGGTGGCGGCAAGTCCTCCGTCTTCAAGATCCCGAGCTGGCAGACGGCCGTCCAGAAGAGCGCGGGCGGCGGCTACCGCCAGGTCCCGGACGTCTCGGCGCACGCCAACCCGAGCCCCGGTGTCTCCATCTACTCGCAGGGCTCCTGGTCCTCGGTCGGCGGCACCAGCGCGGCGGCCCCCGAGTGGGCGGCGTTCGCGGCCCTCTACAACCAGCAGGCCGCGGCGAAGGGCAAGGCCAACCTCGGCTTCGCCAACCCGGCCCTGTACGCGGCGAGCGGCACCGGCTTCCACGACATCACCAGCGGCAGCAACGGCGCCTACTCCGCGGCCACCGGCTGGGACTTCACCACCGGCTGGGGCTCGTACAACTCCACGACCCTGGCGACGAAGCTCCTCGGCTGACCCCGCCCCCCTCTGCACCACCCGCCCCCGCGCGCACCGGGATCCGTCCCGGTG
>NZ_JBEYVI010000047.1:0-94445 GCF_040643955.1 Streptomyces sp. NPDC047061 | reverse complement strand
TCATCCACGACTTCGTCATGCTCAACGCCCTGCGCGAAACCCACGCCGCCCAAGCCGCCATCACCCTGGCCGTGCGCACCCTGCACGCGGCCCTGCACACCGGCTGACGGCCGGCTCAGAAGGTCCGGAGACGGTACGACCCGGCCAGGTCACGCACCTCCACGGAGCAGACCACGGCCCGGGTCGTACCCACCCCCAGGTGTTTCTCCAGCAGGGCCAGCACGTCCTCGGACAGCCGGGCCTTGACCCCGTCGGACCGTCCGGGCAACAGCCCCACCGCCACATGCACGAAGGCCGTCCCGTCGCCGTACCGGTCGGCCACGCCGGCCTCGGCCGCCTGCCGGAACAGCGTCTTGCACGTACCCGCCGAACCGCTCCCCTCCACCACCGTCGGCTGCAGCTCCGCCGCGAGGACCCGCACGTCGAAGGAGTCGGCGAGGCCTGGGGAGTAGTCGACGGTGATGTGCGGCATGGCGACCCTGATCCTCTTGGCCGGTCGGATTCCTCGAACGCGTCTCGAACGCGTTCCGCGGTGGCCGTCACCCCCGGCAGGACTGGTGTGCGGCGAAGATAGTTGTATCAGCCCTCGATCTGCCGGAGATCCCGCGGTGGGGTCCTGAGCACCGGATCGCGGTGCCCCCTGCCCTTGGGCCGATCGGCCGTTCGCGCGGCGCGCCTCGACCGTGCGGACGGTCACCGCCGGAGGATCGGAGGAGCGGCGGCCCGTTACCACCGTCCCCTCCTCTCCCCCACATGTGCGAAGGCCCGGCCATGAACCTCTGCTACGACCCGCTGTTCCCGTTGCACGTGCTCGACGGCGGCCCGGGTGTCACTTCGGCGGCAGCGTGACCACCTCGCCGGGCGGCGGCCGGTACGGCGAAGCCGTCTTCCGTCCCGAGCAGGCCGGTGAGGGCGAGCGCATCGACTTCGGCGCCCTTGCCTACGACGACATCACCATGGCGCGGCTGCGGGCTCTCGGGGCCGGCCCGGGGTGGCGCTGCCTCGACGTGGGGGCCGGTACGGGCACGGTCTCCCGTCGGCTGCTGGACGAGGCCGGGGTGACCAGCGTGCTCGCGGTCGACCGCGACGTGCGCTTCCTGACCGAGCGGCCCGAGCGGCCCGGGCTGGACGTGCTGGAGGCCGACATCACCGCCCCGGACGCCGTCCGCGGCAGGTTCCGGCTCGTCCACGCGCGTTTCGTGCTGATGCACCTGCCCGAGCACGAGCGCCTGGTCTCCACGCTGGCCGGACTCGTCGCGCCCGGCGGCGTGCTCGTGCTCAGCGACGCGGTCGACCTGACGAGCGACCGGGCGCCCGAAACGCCGTACACGTCGGTGATGCGGGCGATGTGGCAGGGGCTGCGGGCCACGATCGGCACCGATGTCTCCTGGGTGCCGTCGTATCCGCAGCTGCTGCGCGGCGCGGGGCTCGGTTCGGTCGCCGCCGAGATCCATGTGCCGCCGCTGCAGCCGGGCGGTCCCCTCAGCCGCTTCTGGGCCGACACCTGGGAGCGGAGCCGGGCGGCGATGCTCGCCACCGGCCTGGTCGACGACGCGGCCGTCGACGCGGCGGTCCGGTACCTGGCCTCGGAGGAGTGCGCCGCGCTGTCGGCCGGCATGCTCACCGTCTGGGGCCGGAAGGGCGGCGGGCCGACCGGTGCACCGGTCGGCCCGGCGGCACGATCCTGACGGGCCCGGCTCCGTTCGGAGGGCTCAGGTCTGCCGGGACTCCGGGCGTACGAGGCCGGTCTGGTAGGCGATGACGACGAGTTGGGCGCGGTCGCGGGCGCCGAGTTTCGTCAGGGCGCGCTGGATGTGGCTGCGGACGGTCAGGACGCTCAGGACGAGTTCCCCGGCGATCTCGTCGTTGGACTTGCCGCGGGCGGCGAGCGCGGTGACCTCCCGTTCGCGCGGGGTGAGGTCGTCGAGGCGCTCCGGGGGTGCCAGGAGGGTGCCGGGGGCGGGGCCGGCGAGGAAGCGGGTGATGAGCGCCCGGGTGGCGCCCGGGGACAGGAGCGCCTCGCCCGCGGCGACGGTGCGGATGCCGTCGAGGAGGGTGTCCGTGGTGACGTACTTGCCGAGGAAGCCGCTGGCGCCGACGCGCAGTGCCCGGGCGACGTACTCGTCGGTCTCGTACATGGTGAGGACGAGGACGCGGGTGCCGGACAGGCCGGGGTCGGCGCAGATGGCGGCGGTGGCGGCCAGGCCGTCGGTGCCGGGCATGCGGATGTCCATCAGGACGATGTCGGGGTGGTGGGTGCGGGCGAGGTCCACCGCCTCCTGTCCGTCGGCGGCCTCGGCGACCACCTCCAGGTCCGGGCAGGAGTCGATCAGCAGCCGGAAGGTGCCGCGCAGGAGGGCCTGGTCGTCGGCGAGCAGGACGCGGATGGTCACGCGGCGGCCTCCGGCTCTTCCGGCGCGAGCTCTTCCGGTGCAAGTTCTTCCGATGCGAGTTCTTCCGGTGCGAGGGAGTGCAGCGGGAGGGCGGTGGCGACTTCGAAGCCGCCGCCCGGGCGGGGACCGGCCCGCAGGTCCCCGCCGACGGAGTGGGCGCGCTCGCGCATGCCCATCAGGCCGTAGCCGCCGTCGGCCGGCACAGTGGCGGCGGCGGTGCCGTCGTTGGTGACCGAGATGAGCAGCCGGGTCCCGGCGTAGGTGAGCCGGACATCGGCGCCCTGGCCGGCACCGTGCTTGGTCACGTTGGTGAGGGCTTCCTGGATGATCCGGTACGCCGTCAGGTCCACACCCGGTGACAGGGGCCGCGGCTCGCCCTCGGTGCTGAGGGTGACGTCGAGGCCGGCGCCCGCGCAGGTCGAGACCAGTTCGGGCAGCCGGTCCAGGCCCGGGGCGGGCTCCAGGGACTCGACGTCCGGGTCACCGGACTGGCGCAGCACCCCGACGGTGGCCCGGAGCTCGATCAGGGCGGAGGACGTGGTGGCCGTCAGCCCGTCGAGCAGCGTCAGCGCCTGGTCGGGCCGGGTGGGTACGAGGTGGCGGGCGGTGCCGGCCTGGGCGTTGGCGACGGCCAGGTGGTGGGCGACGACGTCATGCAGCTCCCGGGCGATCCGCATGCGTTCCTCGGCGACCCGCAGCCGGGCCTCCTCCTCGCGGGTGCGCTCGGCGTACGCGGCGCGGGCCTGCACGGAGTCCAGGTAGTCACGGCGCAGCCGGTCCCGGCTGCCGCCGACCAGGGGCAGCATCAGCCACAGCACCGGGCCGACGGTGCGCAGCAGGAGCATGTCGGTGGTCGGCTGGTCGAACAGCGCGGTGGCCACCACCACGGCCATGGTCGCGGCGCCGTACACGCGCGTGGTCCTCGGGTCGGTGCCGGCGGCCAGCCGGTACAGGGCGATCATCAGCGGGGCGAGCAGCAGGGGGGTCAGCAGGTAGCCCAGGCCGACGGTGATCACCATGCAGACCGTGGCCACGACGGCGGCGGTGCGCGGATAGGTGCGTGCCTTCAGCTGGGCGAGGCAGGAGAGCGCCGCCAGTACCACGGCGGGCCATTCCTCCTGCGGTTGGCTGATGCCGGGGATGGCGATCGAGGCACCGAGCGTCACGCAGCCGAGCAGTCCCAGGACCAGGACCACGTCGGTGGCGGTGTGCCGGCGTCCCGTGTAGCGCTCCAGGCTGGTGGTCATCTGTCTCTCCGGGGGAAGGGCCTGCTGTCCATGGTGGACGACGTGCGGGACCCGGCACCGGCGGGCCGCCCGTGGTCTTCGCCACGTGCGGCCCGCCGGACCGGATCCGGCCGGTCAGACTCCGGCCTGGACCGACTCGTCCGGGGTCGGGTCCGGGTCGGTGACCGTGACGGGGGCCGCGTTCCGGGTGAGGGTCTCGCCCTCGATGTCCACCCGGGGCAGCAGCCGGTCCAGCCACTTCGGCAGCCGCCAGGCCCGGTCCCCCAGCAGGGCGAGGACCGCGGGCACGATCGCCATCCGGACGACGAAGGCGTCGAGGAGGACGGCGGTGGCCATGCCGAACCCGATCATCTTGATCATGGACTCGCTCTCGCCGATGAACCCGGCGAAGACCGCGATCATGATGAGGGCGGCGGCCACGACGACCCGGGCGCTGTGCCGGAACCCGGCGACCACCGCCTCCTTCGCCGGCGCGCCGTGCACGTAGGACTCCCGCATCCGGGAGACGAGGAAGACCTCGTAGTCCATGGCGAGGCCGAAGATGATGCCCACCAGGAAGATCGGCATCAGACTCATGATCGGCCCGGTCTGCGCGACCCCGAACAGCCCGGCCGCATGGCCCTGCTGGAAGACCAGGACGACCGCGCCCAGCGCCGCGAGGACCGAGAGCAGGAAGCCGAGCGCCGCCTTGAGGGGGACCAGCAGGGACCGGAAGACCACCAGCAGCAGGACGACGGCGAGACCGACGACGGTGACGAGGTAGGGCACCAGGGCCGACTGCACCTTCGCGGCGACGTCGATGTTCAGCGCGGTGGTGCCGGTGACCTCGAAGGAAACACCGGCCGCCGACTCGACGGCCGGGCGCTCGTCGCGGATCGTGCGGACGAGGGTCTTGGTCCGGTCGTCGGTCGGGCTGGTGGCGGGCGTGGCGGTGAACACCGCGGTGTCGCCCGCCTTGTTGAAGTGCGCCCGGGTGACCGAGACGACGCCCTTCGTACCGGCGATCCGATCGCTGACCGTGCTGACCGCGGCCTTGGCGTCGGCGGCTCCCCTGGCGTCGACGACGATGGTCAGCGGGCCGTTGAAGCCGGGGCCGAAGCCCTCGGCGAGGTCGTCGTAGGCGCGGCGCTCGGTGGTGGACGTGGACTTGGCCTCGTCCCCCGGCATGCCGAGCTGCAGCTGGGTCATCGGGACGGCGAGGGCGCCGAGGCCCAGGACGGCCAGGAGCAGCACGGGGACCGGGCGGCGCAGCACGAGACGGGCCCAACGGGTGCCGTGGTTGTCGCGGTCGCCGTCCTGGGACGTCGCCTTCCCGGACCGGAAGGGGAACCGGCGGCGGCCGCCTTCCCGCCGGCGCGCGGCACCCGCCAGCACGGCGTTCGGCCAGAACCCCAGCAGCGCCGGTACGACCGTCAGCGCGATGACCACGGCGACGACCACCGCCCCCGCGGCGGTCAGGCCCATCTTGGTGAGCATCGGGATGCCGACGACGGACAGGCCGGCCAGGGCGATGACCACGGTCAGGCCGGCGAAGACCACCGCCGAGCCCGCCGTGCCGACCGCGAGCCCGGCCGCCTCCTCGGCGGCCCGGCCGCCCGCGCGCTCCTCCCGGTAGCGGGAGACGACGAACAGGGCGTAGTCGATGCCGACGGCGAGGCCCAGCATCATCGCCAGGGTGCCGGTGCTGCTGGACAGGCCCAGGGCGTCGGACAGCAGGGTGACGGTGAACATGCTGATGCCGACGCCGAGGATCGCGGTCAGCAGCGGCAGTCCGGCGGCCGCGAGCGAACCGAAGGTGGCCAGCAGGACGACGGCCGCGACCGCGATGCCGATGATCTCGGCGACGCCGCCGGGTCCGGCGCCGCTGTCCATGGCGGAGCCGCCGGTCTCGACGGTGAGGCCCGTGTCGCGCGCCTGGTCGACGGCATCGTCCAGCGCCGTGCGGGCGGCGTCGGTGAGCTGGGACGACTTGACCTTGTAGGTGACGGTCGCGTACGCCGTCGTACCGTCCTTGCTGACCGCGTCCGCCTTGAACGGGTCGGTGACGCCGGCCACCTGGGCGCCGTCGCCCAGGGCGGTCACCGTCTCCTCGATCGCCTTCCGGTGACCGGTGGCGGTGACCCGCTGCCCGTCCGGGGCGACGAAGACGACCCGCGCGGTGGCGCCGTCGGCGGCGGCTCCCGGGAACCGCTCCTGCATCAGGTCGAACGCCTTCTGGGACTCGATGCCCGGCGTCGAGAACTCCTCGTCGGCGGCGCCCGGCGCCTGCAGCGCGCCCAGTCCTACGGCGGCCAGGACGGCCAACCACAACAGGGCGACGTATCCGCGCCGCCGGAAGGCCAGCCGGCCCAGTCGATAGAGAAAAGTAGCCACGTCAGAGAACTCCGCATCCGATCTCGCTTGGTCACCCAGGCTGTCCCGGCGAGGGCCCCCGCGTCGTCGTGCGGCTACTGGCACTGCCGGCTACTGAATCCGCAGGACGGACTACTGAATCCGCAGTAGGCGCGCGGGGCGCCGGATCATGCCCCGGTACGACGGGCGGGCCGTCAGTCCGTCACCCCGGGCGCGCGGAGCACGGCGTCGGCCATGCCCCGCTCACCGCGCTCGTTGGGGTGCACGGGGGCGGCCGGGGCTTTCGGGACCAGGGGTTCGATCCAGCGCACGCCGGGGTCCGCGCAGGCGTCCCGGCCCGTGGAAGGCGTGTAGGTGTCGACGTATCCGGCCCCGGCGGCCTGCGCCCGTTCGCGCAGCACGGTGTTGAGGCGGCGCTCCTCGGTGCGGAGGTAGGTCACGTCGCCGGGGGCCAGTCCGAGCGCGGTGCAGTCGGTTCCGGCGGCGGGCAGGATCGCGGGGTAGCCGACCACGTAGACCCGGGCCGCGGGCGCCCGGCGCCCGACGTCGTCGAGCACGGCGGAGAGCCGGGCGCCCGCCGTCCTGATCCTGCCCTCGACCTCGTCGGTGCCGTCCGCCGTGTACCGGTCGCGGCACGGCGCGCCGTCGGCCGTGCCGCCCACGATCCGCTGCTCCAGCCGGTAGGCCACGCCGCTCTTGACGCAGGTCGTGATCAGCGGGCCGAAGCCGATGTCGTTCCCGCCGATGCCGAGGGTGACCAGCCGCGTGGACCGGGTCACGGCCGACAGTTGCGCGGGGTTGACGCCGTCGTCCGTCGACTGCGGCCGGGTGAGGTCGGCCATCACGGCCCCGCTGCAGCTGACGTCCCGGAACCCGGCGGCCGGCAGCGCGAGCCGGGCGGCGACCAAGGTGGGGTAGTTGCGGTCGGAGCGCTGGCAGCCGGCGGGGCGCCCGTGCCGGCCGGGGATGCCGGGGGCGGCCGTGTAGGAGTCGCCGAGCGCGACGTACGGCCCCTTCGGCGGTGTGGAGGGCGGGGCGGTACCGCCACCACCGCCTCTGCCGACGGTCACGGCGGTGGCGAGCGCGACGCACGAGGCGACCGCCGCGAGCCCGAACCCGGTACGAGTCCTCATCCGATCGTCCTGTTCTCCCGCTGGGGATCCGACCGGCGCGAAGCCGGGCCGCGGTGGGCGGCGCGGCGCCGGTCTCCGACACCGCTTCAGGCTCTCCGGGCGCCGCCCGTCCCGTCGTCGTACCGCTGCGGGAGATCGGCGGTCTCATCGCGCAGTACGCGCGGCCCTGCCGGCGTACCGCGGATTCAGCAGCGCCTACCGCGGTTTCAGCAGCGCCTGCCCCGGACCCGGGTGAAGACGGAGGCGGTCGACGCCGGCGGCCGAGCCGCGGGCCGGGCCCCGTTCGAACCGGGTTGTGCGCCGCCCCGGACGGCATCTGCGCAGAAGCGACACACAGGCTGCACACCGCCCGGCCAAAGGCTCGCTACCGTTCTGGCCGTTCGATCCCACGTGCGAACGAGTTCAGGCCATGGCGGTGGACGCCGTCGGCGCAGTCGAGTCAGGAAGACACGGATGGACTACTGCTCCTCGTGCCGTCGGCACCTCAACGGCGCCTTGGCATGCCCCGGCTGCGGCGCCTACGCGCCGGTCGCCCCGCGCGTGACCGTGGCCCCGGCGACGACCGGTGCGGCGGTCCGGCGGACCCCGGCCGACACCACGTGGTTCTACGACCCGGACACGTACGCCGAAGAGACCGCCGAGGACCCGTACGACGGCCCGGGCCCCGTCCCGTCTGCGCCGCTGGGCCGGGCGGCCCGGCGCCGTCAGCGGGCCCGCTGGAAGAAGAACCAGCGGCGGGCCGTGGTGGCCACCGCGGTCGCCCTGGTCGGCGGCGGACTGACCGTCGCCTCGCTGGACCGGCAGGGCACCGACCGGGCCCAGGCGGCCACGGCCCCGGACAACAGGACCATGGGACTCGCGGACGAACAGGCCACCGACACCACCCGGACGGCGGCGGTGCCGACCGGCCGGCACCGGGCCCCGGACGCCACCACCGCCACCGGTGCGACGACCGCGAACACCCAGCGGGCGCGGACCACCGGCGCGCGCCATGCCGCACCGACGTCCGGTCAGGACTCCGCAGCGTCGCCGCAGCCCGCGGCGGCCTCCGCCGGCCAGCCGCAGTCCGCCGCGACGGCGTCCGCGGACACGGTGGCCGCGACGGCGGCGTCGGCGACGGCCGCGCCCACCGCGAGTGCCACCACCACGGCCACCACCGGCACATCGGCATCGTCGGCGAGCCCCGCACCGACCGCCACCGCCACCGCGACCTCGCCGTCGCAGCTCTGCCTGCTGGTCATCTGCCTCGGCTGACCCCCAGGCCGCCGCGTGCGCGGAACGCGGCGGCCCGGCCGGCGGCCATGCCGTGAGTCACCAGGGCAGGCGGCCGTTCACGTCGAAGAAGCCGCCGGTCGGTCCGTCCGGGCCGATCTGCGCCATCCGCACGATGATCTCGGCGCCCTGCTCCACGGTCTGCGTGCCCGTGTTGCCGTTCAGGTCCGTCTTGGTGAAGCCGGGCTCGACGGAGTTGATCCGCATGGCCGGGAACGCCTTCGCGAACTGCACGGTGAGCATGTTGACCGCGGTCTTGGAGGCCGGGTACGCGATGCCCGGGTAGAAGTGCGCGAAGTGGTCCGGGTCGGAGAGGGCCGTCAGCGAGGCCAGGCCGCTGCTGACGTTGACCACGACCGGTGCCGCCGAGCGCTCCAGCAGGGGCCGGAAGGCGTGCAGGACGCGAACGACGCCGAAGACGTTCGTCTCGAAGGTGGTGCGCATCTGGTCCGCGGTGACGGTCTCTGCCGTGGGGACGCCGTTGTCCGCGGTCCTGCTCTCGATCCCGGCGTTGTTGATCAGGACGTCGAGCCCGCCGTCGGTCTCGATCGTCTTGGCCGCGGCCTCGACGGAGGTGTCGTCGGTGACGTCGAGGAGGACGAACCTGGCGCCCAGTTCCTCGGCGGCCCGGCGGCCGCGTTCGGCGTTCCGGGCTCCGATGTACACGGTGTGGCCTGCGGCGACGAGCCGGCGGGCGGTTTCGTGGCCGATGCCCTTGTTGGCTCCGGTGATCAGTGTTGTCGTCATGCCTCCACCCTGCGCCCCGGTCGCGGGGGCAACCAGAAGACCCTCCTTCCTGGGACTGCGGGTACCAGGCACCTCCGCGGTCGGCCGTGTTGACTGGGGGTATGACGGCGACGGAACTCGGACAGGCACTGCGGCGCTGGCGCGACCGGGTGGCGCCGGACGCGGCCGGGCTGCCGGCCGGCGGCCATCGGCGCGCGGCGGGGCTGCGGCGCGAGGAGCTGGCGCTGCTGGCCGGGGTCTCGGTCGACTACGTCACGCGCCTCGAACAGGGCCGGGCGACCAATCCGTCCGTGCAGGTCGTCGAGGCGCTGGCACGGGCGCTGCGGCTGTCCGCGGACGAGCGGACGTATCTGTTCGGGCTGGCGGGGCTGGTGCCGCCGGGTCCCGACATGGTGCCCGCCTACCTCACGCCCAGTGTCCAGCGGCTCCTCGACCGGCTGGCCGGCACGCCCGTCGCGGTGTCCGACGCGGCCATGACCCTGCTGGTGACCAACCCGATGTACGGGGCGCTGATGGGCGATCCGTCCGGGCTGCGCGGCTTCGAGCGCAACGGCGTGTGGCGCAACTTCCTCGCGCGGCCGACCCGGGTGCGGCACACCCCCGAGGAGCGGCGTGCCTTCGAGGCCGGCATGGTCGCCGAGTTGCGCTCGACGGCCGCCCGCTATCCGGCCGACCGCCAACTGCGGCGGATGATCGCCGAGTTGCGTGCGCAGAGCGGGCGGTTCGCCGAGCTGTGGGACGCGGGGGGCGTCGGGCGGCTGGAGGCGTCCCGCAAGACGGTCGAGCATCCGCAGGTGGGCTCCCTGACGCTGGACTGCGACCACCTCCGGGTCGAGGAGCACGACCTGCGCATCCTCGTGTACTCGGCCGAGCCGGGCACGGAGGCCGCCGAGAAGCTGGAGCTGCTCTCGGTGCTCGGCACCCAGAGCCTGACGGAGAGACGATCATGAAACTTGCGTGACTCAAGCAAAACCCTTAGCTTCCTTTCATGTGGAAATCGGTGCGGCGTGCCGCGGAGGCCACGGTCCACCTCCTCCTGGCCGCCGCGATGGCGTTCGGAACCTGGATCTTCATCACCGTCCTGCTGATCACCGCGATCGGCACGCTGGTGGTCGTCGGCGTCTGGCTGCTGCCCGAGACGGTGCTGCTGGTCCGGCGGATCGCGGGAGCCAAGCGGGGCCTGACCGCCGCGTAGACCGGGGTGCGGATCCCCGAGGCGTACCGGCCCCTGACCGGGACCGTGCGCGAGCGGGTGGTCACGGCCGTGCGGGATCCCGGTACCCGCACCGACGCGCGCTGGATGGCCGCCCACTGGTTCTACGGCGCGCTGCTCGGCCTCGCCCTGCCGCTGTGGCCGGTGGCACAGGTCGTCGACGGCCTGTGGTGCGGGCTGCTGCGCCGCGAGGCGGTCGTCCTGCCGCTGATCGTGCGGCTCGCGGACCTGGAGGCGGACTGGTCGACGGCACTGCTCAAGCCGTCCTCGCAGGCACAGCTCACGGCCCGGGTCGAGGAACTCGCCGCGACCCGCGCCGACGCGATCACCGCGCACGAGGCCGAGCTGCGGCGGATCGAACGGGACCTGCACGACGGGGCACAGGCCCGGCTGGTGGCGCTGTCGCTGCGGATCGGGCTCGCCAGGCGCGCCTACGGCGGCGATCCCGAGACCGGCCTCCGGCTCCTCGACGAGGCCCAGGAACAGGCCGAGAAGGCGCTCACCGAGCTGCGGCAGGTGGTGCGCGGCATCCATCCGCCGATCCTGAGCGACCGGGGCCTGGCGGGCGCCGTGCGGGCGCTGGCGGCGGGCAGCGGCCTTGAGGTGGCCGTGGACGACGGCGGTCTGGAGCAGGGGGTGCGGGCGCCCGCGGCGGTGGAGGCGGCCGCCTACTTCGCGGTGGCGGAGTCGCTGACGAACGTCGCCAAGTACAGCGGGGTGTCCCGTGCCGAGGTCCAGCTGGTGCGGGCCCGGCGCGGTCTGCGCGTGCGGGTCCGGGACGAGGGCCGCGGCGGTGCCGGGGTGCTCCCGCAGGCATCCGGGTCCGAGGGCGGCGGCTCGGGGCTGCTCGGCATGCGGCGGCGGGTCGCCGCGCTCGACGGAACCATGGAAGTGTCCAGCCCGGCCGGGGGGCCGACCGTGATCGAAGTGGAGTTGCCGTGCGTGTGGTGATCGCCGAGGACAACGCCCTCCTGCGGGAGGGACTGGTCCTGCTGCTGACCTCGGCCGGGCACGAGGTCGTGGCCGTCGCCGGGAGCGGGCCGGAGATCATGCCCGCGCTCCTGGAACACCGCCCGGACGTGGCCGTGCTCGACGTGCGGATGCCCCCGGGATTCCGCGACGAGGGACTGCGGGCGGCACTGGAGGCCCGCGAGAAGCTGCCCGGGCTGCCGGTGCTGGTGCTGGTGCTCTCGCAGTACGTCGAGGAGACCTACGCCGGTGAGCTGCTGAGCGGTGGGAGCAGCGGCATCGGTTATCTCCTCAAGGACCGGGTGGGCCGGGTCGACGAGTTCCTCGACGCGCTGGAGCGGGTGGCCGGCGGCGGCACCGCGCTGGACCCCGAGGTCGTCACCGAGCTCCTCACCCGCCGCAAGGACTCCCCGATCGACTCCCTCACGCCCCGCGAGCGCGAGGTGCTGTCGCTGATGGCCGAGGGCCACGACAACGCCACCATCGCCAGGACCCTCGTCGTCACCGAGCGCGCGGTCCACAAACACATCGGCAACGTCTTCCTCAAGCTCCACCTGCCGCCCAGCGACAGCGGCCACCGCCGGGTCCTCGCGGTCCTCGCCTACCTGGCCCACGCACCGCAGGCGTGAGCCCCGCCGCCGGATGAGCCCGCTCAAATAGGTCAACTCCCGCAGCAAAGTCAAGTGTTGACATGTCCTGAGCGCGTGACTGATGATCACAACCACGTCACGGAGCCTCCTGAGAAACTCTGCACAACTGACGCCCCAGTGTGCGCATCCGCACCACGCGTATCCCCCGTCGGTCCTCCCCCACTTGCCGATACCTACGCATCCCCCCACCTCGCACCCCCCCATCTCGCACTCTCCACTTCGCACCCCCCACTTCGCATCCCTCCTCCGGCACTTCGCGCGATGCCGTCATTCGCCGCGCCTCCGTTCCGTCCCCGGTCCCGTTCCCGTTCCCCGACAGGAAGGCCAGGCCTTGCCGGTGCTGAACACTCCCCGTCTCGCCCCCGCGGACCCGGACCGCCGTGTCCGGCCGGCGTCCTTCGCCCAGCAGCGGCTGTGGTTCCTGGCCCAGCTTCCGGGCGGGAACACCGCCTACAACGAGACCCTCGCCTTCCTCCTCACCGGCCCGCTCGACCCCGGCGTCCTGACCGCCGCCTTCGACGCCCTGACCGACCGGCACGAGACCCTGCGGACCCGACTGGTGGCCGAGGCGGGCGGAGTGTGCCAGCACATCGACCCGGCGGGCTCGGGCATCCCCCTGGAGTTCGAGGACCTCAGCGAGTCGACGGACCCTGACGGGCGCGTGGCCGCGTGTCAGCGGGAGGAGGCGGAGCGGGAGTTCGACCTGGCGGCCGGTCCGCTCTGGCACGGCCGGCTGCTCGCCGTCGGCACCGCACGTCACGTGCTGTTACTGACGTTCCATCACAGTATTTACGACGGCACGTCGATGAACGTGATGATGAGCGAAGTCGGCCTCCTCTACGAGGCGTTGGCGGCGGGGGTGCCCGACGGACTGCCCGGGTTACGGCTCCAGTACGCGGACTACGCGGACGCCCAGCGGCAGTCGGTGCTCGGTGGCGACCTCGCCGCCCAAGAGGCCTACTGGAAGGACGTGTTGGCCGACGCCCCGCCCCTGCTCGAACTGCCGCTGCCGGGGCCGCGGCCGGCGGAGCAGGGCTACGAAGGCGGCCGCGTCGGGTTCGAGCTGGACGCGGACGTCACGGCCGCCCTGCGCGGGCTGGCCCGGGAACACGGGGCCACCTTGTTCGTGGCGGTGCTGACGGGCTGGGCCGTGCTGCTGTCGCGGCTCTCCGGACAGCAGGACATCGTTGTCGGAAGCCCGGTCGCGGGCCGCCGTGGCCCGGGTACCGCCTGCCTCATCGGTTTCCTCGTCAACTCCCTTCCGCTGCGCGTCGATCTGTCCGGTTCCCCGACCGCGGCGGAGGCCCTGGCCCGTACCCGGGCGGTGGTCCGCGGCGCCCTGGCCCACCAGGACCTGCCGTTCGAGCGGATCGTCGAGGTGGTGAACCCGCCCCGCAGCGCGGCCCACACCCCGTTGTTCCAGACGATGCTGGCCTGGGTCCCGGACCGGCACGACCTGCTGAAACTGCCGGGCGTCGAGACCGTGCCGCTGCCGATCGCCCACGCCCCGGCCAAGTTCGACCTCGCCCTGTCGGCGACCGAGTCGGAGGGCCGGGTCACCGGCCACCTCGACCACGCGACCGCGCTGCTGGACACCGCCACCGCCGAGCGCTGGGCCGGGCACCTCCGGCACCTGCTCACCGACATGGCCCGGCACCCGGACCGCACCGTCGACACCCTGGAACTGATGGACCCGCGCGAGCGCCAGGCGGTGCTCGTCACCGGCGACGCCACGCGGCAGCGGGACGAGGGCGGCAACTCCCCCGACGCCGGCGGTTCCTCCGACGCCATCGCGACCGCGCTGCGCACGGCCACCGGCATCGTGGAGCTCTTCGAGGCCCGGGTCCGCGCCCACCCCGCCGCCACCGCCGTCGTCGACCGCGAGCACACGATGGACTACGCGACGCTCGACCGGCGTGCCAACCGGCTCGCACACGCCCTCGTCGGCCGTGCCGTCCGCCCCGGTGACGTCGTCGGACTGCACGCACGCCGTACCGGCGATCTGGCCGTCGGCATCCTCGGCATCCTCAAGGCGGGTGCCGCCTATCTCCCGCTCGACCCCGGGCAGCCCTGGGAACGTCTCGCCGCCATGGTCGAGGACGCCGTGTGCCCCGTGGTCCTCAGCGACCACCGCGGTACGGACCGGCCAGGGGACTGGCTCGACATCGGTACGGTCGAGGCCGATGTCGATGCCGATGTCGAAACCGATGCCGAGGGAACGGCCGGGGACCGATCGCCGGCCGGGATCACCCGGGCCCCGGACCAACTGGCCTACGTGATCTTCACCTCCGGGTCCACGGGGCGCCCCAAGGGCGTCGCCGTCGAGCACCGCAGCGTCCTCAACCTCTTCTCCGCCTGGCACGAACGGATGGGCACCGCCCCCGGTGAGGCGGGCTCGGCCTGGTCCAGCATCGGTTTCGACGCCTCGGTCCACGAACTCCTGCTGCCCCTCACCACCGGTGGTGTGCTGCACATCGTCCCCGAGGAACTGCGCGGCGACCCGGAGGAGTTCTTCGCCTGGCTGCGCGAACACGGGATCGTGCAGGCGTTCCTGCCGCCCGCCTACGTCAAGTGGGTCGACGAGGACCCGGTCGGACGGCTGCGCGGTCTGCGCCTGCGCAAGCTGCTGACCGGGGTCGAGTCGATCACCGAGGCGGCGCTGCACCGTATGACGGAACTCCTGCCCGGCCTGCGGATCTGCTTCGGCTACGGTCCCACCGAGGCGACCCTCTACAGCACCGCCCACTACGACCCACGCCCGCTGGACCGCCCCTGCCCCGTCGGCAGCCCGCTCCCGGGTACCCGCTGCTACGTCCTGGACGCCCGGATGCAGCCGGTCCCGCCCGGCGTCGTCGGGGAGATCCACCTCGGCGGGGCGGCCCTCGCCCGCGGCTATCTGGGCCGCCCCGACCTCACCGAGGAACGCTTCCTGCCCGACCCGTTCGTACCCGGCGACCGCGTCTACCGCACCGGCGACCTCGCCCGCTGGGGCGACGACGGCCTGCTCCACTACGCGGGGCGCGCGGACGACCAGGTGAAGCTGCGCGGTTTCCGCATCGAACCGGGCGAGATAGCGGCGGCGTTGACGCGGCTGCCCGGCGTCCGCGAGGCCGTCGTCCTCGCCGACCAGGACCCGGCGGGCCGGCCCCGGCTGGTGGCCGCCGTCGGCCGGGGTGCCGTCGCGGCGCGCAGCAGCGCCGACTGGCGCACGGCACTCGCCCGCAGTCTGCCGGACTACATGGTCCCCGCCGTCGTCCTCGACCTGGAGACCCTGCCGCTGGGCCGCAGCGGGAAGCTCGACCGCGCCGCTCTGCTCCGCCTGGTCCACGAGCAGACGTCGGACCAGGTCAACACCGCCAGCCCGCGCGACCACGTCGAGCACGCCCTGTACCGCATCTGGCAGCGCATCCTGCTGCATCCCGCGATAGGCGTCGGCGACAACTTCTTCGACCTCGGCGGCACCTCGCTGTCCGCCATCAAGATGGCCCACGAGGCCACCGAGACCTTCGGCCGCCGGCTGCCCGTCGCCGAGGTCGTGGTCCGGCCGACGATCGAGGCGCTGGCCGCGCTGCTGCGCGAGGACGGCGCGGACCGCGCCCCGGGCAGCCTGATCGAGTTCCGCCGGGGTACCGGCCCCCGGGTCGTCTGCGTCCACCCGGCCGGCGGCACCGCCTTCTGCTACCTGCCCCTCGCCGCCCACCTGCCCGCACAGACCGGCCTCTACGGCATCCAGTCCCCCGGCGTGAACCCGGGAGAGGACGTGCTGCCCACCGTGGAGGCCATGGCGGAGGAGTATCTGCGCCTCCTCGAACCGCTCGGCCGGGGTCCGCTCGTCCTGACCGGGCTCTCCTACGGCGGCCTCGTCGCCCACGAGATGGGACGCCTGCTCGGCGCCGCCGGACGCACCGACGTGAGCGTGGTCCTCCTCGACACGCAGGCGACCGACGACACCGAGGCCCGGGCGGCGATCACCGCCGTCGACGCGGACGAGTTCCGCGACAAGCTCGTACGGTTCAACGGGATGTACCCCGGCATCGACGACGCCCAGGTGGACCGCTACTTCCGGATCTACAACCACAACCGGCTCACCGCCCGCAATCACCTCCCGGCCGCCTCCCCGGCCCGGCTGGTCCTCGCGGAGGCCGTGCCGGACGGTGCCGACACCCCCTTCCACGCCGAGGTCCGCGCCTTCTGGCGGCGGCGCGCACAGGGCGAGTTCCGCGTCGAGACGATGGCATGCGACCACTGGGAGATCCTGGAGGGCGCCGAGACCGCCCGGGTCGCCGCGCTGCTCGCCGCCGAACTCGCCCATCACGAAGGGCAGTCGAGACACGCGACGCACTCCGTCGCCGTACCGGCGGGAGAAGTCCGATGACCGACCGCACCGCCCCCTCCGAACCGGCCGACGGCTTCCCGGCCGACGCCGGGCTCGTCCAGGCCGTACTCGCCCAGGTTCGCCGCGCGCCCTCCTCCGTCGCCGTCGAGGACGGTGGCCGCGTCCTCGACTACGCGGAACTCGACCTGCTCAGCGGCCGGGTCGCCGCGAGGCTGCGGGAACGGGGCGTGGCCGCCGGGCAGTCCGTCGCGGTCTGCCTGCCCCGCTCCTGGCAGCTGGTGTGCGTCATGCTCGGCATCCGCCGCGCGGGGGCCGCCGTCGTCCCCCTCGACCGGCTCAGCCCGCCCGACCGTCAGCGCCACATCCTCGACGACTCCGGCGCCGTCGCGGTCGTCCACGACGGTACGGCCGAGCACGTGCACGGGATCGACGCCGACCTGCTCCTCGGCCCGGCCGCGACACCCGTGGCCGCGACGGCAGCCGAACCCGTCGGTGACGCGGGCGACGCGACCGCCTTCGTCTTCTACACCTCCGGCAGCACCGGCCGTCCCAAGGGCGTCGAGGTCACCGACGCGGGTGTGCTGCGGCTGGCCCGGCCCGGCTGGCTCGACCCGCGGCCCGGCGCCCGCTTCGCCTGTCTGTCCAACCCGGCCTTCGACGCGCTCAGTTTCGAGGTCTGGGCCCCGCTGCTCACCGGCGGCGTCTGCGTCGTGCTGGACGACTCCGTCGTGCACAGCCCGCAGCGGTTCGCGGCCGCGCTGCGCGAACGCCGCGTCGACACCGCGTTCATCACGGTGGCGCTCTTCAACACGGTCGTCGACAAGGTTCCCGGCTGCTTCGCCGACGCCGGCCAGGTCCTCGTCGGCGGCGAACGGCTCGATCCGCGCGCGATCCGCACCTGGTACGCCGCCAACCCGGGCTCCGCCACCGTCCTTCACAACGTGTACGGGCCGACGGAGGCCACCACGTTCGCGCTCTGCCACCCGATCCCCCGGGACTTCGACGGCGACTCGGTCCCGATCGGCACCCCGCTGCCCGGGACCGGGCTGCTGCTGCGCACCGCGGACGGGCGTACCGCGGAGGACGGCGAGGTGGCCGAACTCCTGCTCTCTGGCGCGGCGTTGGCACGCGGCTACCGCAATCTCCCGGAACTGACCGAGCGTTGTTTCGTGCGGTCGGAGGACGAGGACGGCACCGCGCGCCGCTGGTACCGGACCGGTGACCTGGTCCGCCGGGACGCCGACGGGCGCGTGCACTACGTCGGACGCGCCGACCGGCAGGTCAAGGTGCGCGGCTTCCGCATCGAACCCGGCGAGGTGGAGCAGCGGATCCTGACCCTGCCCGCCGTCCGGCACGCGCACGTCTGCACCCGGCGCGACACGGCGGACCGGCACGAGCTGCTGGCCTTCCTCGTCCTCGGCGAAGGGCTCTCCTTCGCCGACTACGAACGTCACCTCGGCACCGCACTGCCGTCGTACATGCGCCCCCACCACACACACCTCGTGGCGGAACTCCCGCTGACGGCCAACGGCAAGGTCGACCAGGCGGCGCTGCTGCGTGAGGCGGGCACTCCGTGGCGCGGGAGACGCGCGGACGCCGTGCCGGTCAGTTCCGGGCAGCGGCAGGTCCTGGAGGTCGCCGAGGAGATCCTCGCCGTCGGCGGCCTGCGGCCCGACGACCGCTGGATCCCGAGCGGCGGCGACTCCCTGAAGGCGGTGCGGTTCCGCTTCGCGATCCTGGAGCGGTACGGCGCCGACATCCCCCAGGGTCTGGTGCTGCAGGCCGACTTCGCCGCTCTCGCGGACGCCGTACGCACCGCCGAGGCGGACTCCCGTCCGCCGGTGCCGCCCGCCGCGGACGCCACGGCCGCGCCTGCCACCAGCGAGCAGGAACGCCTCTGGCTGCTGCACCGGCGCGACCCCGACGACCGGTCCTACGACGTGCCGCTCGCCTTCCGCGTCCAGGGCGCCGTCGACCCGCGGGCACTGCGCCGAGCCCTGCGCACGCTGGTGGCGCGGCACCCCGCCCTGCGCACCCGGCTGGTCCCCGCCCCGGACGGCCTGCTGCAGCGGGCCGAGACGCCCTACGACCCCTGGCAGCCGCTCGACGCCCCGGCCGGGGAGCCCTGGCAGGAGACCGCCGGCCGCTTCTTCGCGCACCGCTTCGACCTCACCGAGCCGCACCTGCTGCGGGCCGCGTGGGTGGAGCGGGCCGACGGCGGTCTGCTGCTTCTGCATCTGCACCACGCCGCCGTGGACGGCTGGTCGCTCAACCTCCTCTTCCGCGACCTCACCGAGGCCTACGCGGGCGACGCCGGACGGCCGGCGCCGGCCGCAAGCCCCCTCGATCTGGCCCGCTGGCAGCGCGACTGGCGCGCGACGCCCGCCTACGAACGCCAACGCGCCCGGCTGGGCGACCACTACGCCGACGCGACGGAGCCGTCACCCGCCCTCCCCGCTCCCGAGCCCGCGTCGTCGGCCGGGCCGCGGGCCGGACTGCTGCGCACCTCCCTCGACCTGGTCCGCCGTACCGCACTGGACCGGCGGGCCGCCGAACTCGGCCTGACCAGGTTCCAGTTACTGGTGTCGGCGTTCGCCGCGTGCCTGTACGGCGTGACCGGGCAGGCCCGGCCGCTGGTCGCCGCCCCGGTGGCGAACCGGCCGCGCCCCGAGTTCGCCGAGAGCGTCGGCATGTTCGCGAACACCGTGCTCCTCGACCTCGCCGTGCGGCCCGACGACTCCCTGCGCGCTCACCTCACCGCGCACGCGGACAGCGTGCGCCGGGTGCTGGAGGGACAGGAGGTCCTCCTCGCCGATCTGCTCACCGATCCGGCGTTCCGTGACCGCAATCCCCTGTTCGACTACCTCTTCGTCCTGGAGAACACGGAGTTCTCCGCGCTGCGCCTGGCCGGCTGTGCGATCGAGCCCCTGTGGCCCGAGCCCGCGGGCGCCAAGTGTGCGCTGACGCTGTCGGTGGTGGAGGACGAGTCGGGGTTCGGCTGTCTCTGGGAGTACCGCGACGACTTCGGTGCCGAACGCGCAAGGGCGGCGGCCCGGTTGTTCCGGCGGGCCCTGGACCGGCTGACCGGCGACGGCAACAGGGACGGCGACCTCACCGTGCGCGAACTCGTCGCTCCCCACCGCACGTCCGCGACCGTCCACGGCGCTCCGGTGGCGGCGGACTTCACGACGGTCGCCGAGGGCTTCGCCCGCCAGGTCGCCCGCACTCCGGACGCGCCCGCCGTCACGCTCGGCGGGACCACCCTCACCTACGCCGAACTCGACGCCCAGGCCGACGAGTTGGCGTCGCTCCTGAGCGTGCCCCAAGATCCCGCCGCCCCGGCGTCCGTGGCCCTGTACCTCCAGCCGTCCGTCGAGCACGTCGTCGCCCTCCTCGCGGCGGCCCGCCGCAACCTGACCGTCGTCCCCCTCGACCCCGCCTACCCGCCGGCCCTGCTGCGTCATGTGCTGGACCGTGCCGCTCCCCTGTGCGTGCTGACCGGCGCCCAGGACCTCGACGTCCTGGCCACGATCGCCCCGCCGGACCTGCCCCGGCACGTCGTCACCCTCACCCGCAGGCCCACCGCACCGCCCGTGCCGTACCGGCACCACGGACTCCGGCCCCTGTACACCCTGTTCACCTCGGGCTCCACCGGAACCCCCAAGGGCGTCCAGGTCCCCGACCGGACCCTGTGCTCCCTGCTCACCTGGCAGCGGACCGCCGGCGGACTCGAACGGCACGCCGTCACCCAGCAGTTCTCCATGCTCTCGTTCGACGTCTCCTTCCAGGAGATCCTCACCACGCTGTGCTCCGGCGGCGAGCTGCGCCTGGTGCGTCCGGCCTGGCGGCAGGACGTGCCCACGCTGCTCGCCCAGTTGGAGACGGGCGGCGCGGAGCGGATCTTCCTGCCGTACGTGGCGTTGCAGATGCTCGCCGAACACGGCGTGCGCCTGGGGGTGTTCCCGTCCCGGCTGCGTGAGGTCGTCACCGCCGGGGAGCAGTTGGTGTGCACGGACGCGATCCGGCGCTGGTTCGCGGGGCTGCCGGACGGGGCACGCCTGTTCAACCACTACGGCCCGACCGAGACCCATGTCGTCAGCGCCCTGTGCCTGGAGGGCGACCCCGCCGCCTGGCCGGCCCGTCCCGCCATCGGGCGTCCGGTGGCGGGGGCCGTGCTGCGGGTGGTCGACGAGGGCGGTCTGCCCGTCCCGCCGGGTGTGACGGGCGACCTGCTCATCGGCGGTCCGATGGCGGGCCGTTGCTACCTCGGCGACCCCGCCGCACACCGCGACCGGTTCCTCGACGACCCCGAGCTGGGCACCCTCTACCGGAGCGGGGACCGCGCCCGCTTCGACGAGCGCGGTCTGCTGCACTACGCGGGGCGCGACGACGGCCAGGTCAAACTGGGCGGACACCGCCTCGAACTGGGTCAGGTCGAGGCCGCGTTGCTGGAGCTGCCCGGGGTGGTCAACGCGGTCGCGGGAGTGCTGGCCGGCCGGCTGGTCGCCGCCCTCCAGTGCCGGGGCGAGGATCCCGACCCCGCAGACCTGACCCGGCGGCTGGCGCTGCTGCTGCCCGCCTACGTCCGGGTCGCCGTCTTCCGCCGGGTGACGGACCTGCCGCGCACGCCCAGCGGCAAGCTGGACCGCCGGGCGGCGCTCACCGCGCCGGGGCGGGAACTGCGGCCAACGCACGAGCCTCGGCCGACGCACGAACCATGGCCAGGGCTTGAATCGCGGGCGGACGACCGCGCGGACGCCGGGCTGGCGCCGCTCGAAGGACGGCTGGCCGAGCTGTTCCGGGCGGCGACCGGGCGGACCGTCGCCGTGGACGAGCGGTTCCTCGACGCCGGGGCCACCAGCCTGGACCTGATGCGGTTCCAGCTCAGATGCGCGGGAGAGGGCGATCTCCCGTTCTCCGTACCGGACTTGTTCGAGCACGTCACCCTGCGCGCCCTGGCCCGGCTGCTCACGGACGACGGCACCGGCCGCGACACCCCGGCCCGCCGACCGGGGTCGTCGGGCGACGCCCGGCGGACAGCGGACGAACCGGTCGCCGTCGTCGGCATGGCCGTACGGCTGCCGGGCGCGCCCGACCTGGCCGCGTTCTGGGACCTGGTCGTCTCCGGCCGGCGCGGGATCGAGCACTTCGCCGCGGCCGACGGCCGGGTCGGCGCCCGCAGCCAACTGGCCGGACCGCTCGACTTCGACCCGGGCCGGTTCACGATCAGCCCGCACGAGGCCCGGCTGATGGACCCGCAGCAGCGCCAACTGCTCATGAACTGCGCCGAAGCGCTGGCCCACGCCGGAATCGGCGACCCGGCCCGGCTCCGGGTCGGTCTGGTCGCCTCCTGCGGCGAGAACACCTACTTCCAGCGCATGCTCCGCGACGGCGACCCGGACCTGCTGCCCGACTCCTTCCGGCTCGCCCTGCACCACGAGAAGGACTTCCTCGCCACCAAGGCCGCCTACCATCTCGGGCTCACCGGACCGGCGTTCACGCTGCAGTCCGCCTGCTCCAGCTCGCTCGCCGGGGTGCACGTCGCGGCCGGCATGCTGCGGCAGGGCGACGCCGACGTGATGCTGGTCGGCGGGGTCCTCGTCGACACGGAGCTGACGGACGGCTACACCTACCGACCGCAGCACATCTTCTCCCCCGACGGGCACTGCCGGCCCTTCAGCGCGGACGCCGAGGGCACCGTGGGGGCGAGCGGCACCGGCGTGGTCGTCCTGAAACCGCTGGCCGCGGCCCGCCGGGACGGCGACACCGTATACGCGGTCGTCACCGGCTCGGGGCTGAACAACGACGGCTCCGGCAAGCTCGGTTACAGCGCCCCGTCGCTGCCCGGGCAGCGGGCCGCGATCCGCGCGGCACTCAAGGCGAGCGGCCGCGGAGACGGTGGCGGTGGCGGTGGCGGCGACATCGGGTACGTCGAGGCGCACGGCACCGGGACCCGGCTCGGGGACCCGGTCGAGGCGGCCGCGTTGCGGCAGGCGTACGGGCTGGCGCAGGACGCGCGGGTGGCGCTGTCGTCCGTGAAGAGCCAGATCGGGCACCTGGGCGCGGCGGCGGGCGTCGTCGGCCTGGTGCGGGCGGCGCTCGCCGTGCACCACGGGGTCGTCCCGCCGACGGCCGACTTCGACCGGCTCAACCCGGAGATCGAGGACGGCCCGTTCCGGATCCCGGTCGCCGCCGAGCCCTGGCCCGCCGGTCCGCGGCGGGTGGCCGGGGTGAGCAGTTTCGGTATCGGCGGCACCAACGCCCATGTGCTGCTGGAGCAGCCGGACCCGGTGCCGGAGACGGACACGGACAGGGCGGGGCCGCTGCCGTGCCTGGTGCTGTCCGGCGCCTCGGAGGCCGCGGTCCGCGCGGACGGGCGGCGCATCGCCGACTACCTCACGGCCCGTCCCGGCGCCTACTCCCGGGTGCTGCGGCACCTCCAGGCCGGCCGACCCGCCCTCGCCCACCGCGCGGCGGCCGTCTGCCCCGACGCCGCCTCGGCCGTCGCCTGGCTGCGGGCGCTGCCGACGGTGACCGCGCCCCCGTCCCTGGACGCGCCGGCGGTCGAGGACCGCGACCCGCACACCCTCGCCGCGGCATGGGCGGCCGGCCGCACCGTCGGGTGGCCGGCGGGCCCGGCACCCGCGCCCTGGGACTTCCCGCCGCCCGCCTTCGACACCGCCGAGTACGACTTCCCGCGCGCCCCCGAGGAACGGGCCTCGCGCGCCCCCGAGGAGCAGTCCGGGAGCTCCCGGCTGCCCGCCGCGCAGTGGCTGCACCAGCCCCTGTGGACCCGCTCGCGGCGCGCCCGCACCGGCTCCCCGGTGTCCCGCCGTACCGCCGTGGTGGTGCTCGGCCCCGGGCAGGACGGCGAGAACTGGCGGTTCCTGGAACGCCACTACGCCCGCGTGGTGACAGTACGCGCCGGGCAGGGCCTGACCCGGCTCGGCGACGACCGCTACGAGGCCGATGTCGCCGACGCCGAGCAGCTCGGCGCCCTGCTCGACCGCCTCACCGGCGCGGACGGCGCCGTCGGACCGGACCGGACGGACGGAACCGACCGCAGGGACACACCGGACCGGACAGACGCACCGGACCGGGCGGACGGACCGGCCGTCGACTGGCTGCACGCCCTTCCGCTCGCCCTCGACGGCGATGCGACCACGGCCGCGCTGGACACCGCCGAGTGGGCCTGCCTCGACACGGTCGCCGCCCTCGCCCTGGCCCTCGCCGGCCGCCCGGCGACGGAACGGCCCCGGGCCTGGCTGCTGTCTCAGCGGGCGCAGCCGGTCACCGGGAGCGTGCACACCCCCGCGGCCGGGCTGCTCGCCGCGGCCCTGGAAGTCCCCCGGCAGGAACTGGGCGTCACCCTGCGCTGGGCCGACCTGCCCGGCGCGCACCCGGCCGGCTGGGCCGCCCACCTGCCCGACCTGCTCCTCGACGACACCGTCGCCGTGACCGACCGGGCGACGGCCCTGCGGGACGGCTTCTGGTGGCAGCGCACCACCGTGCCGGTGCCCGTGGGCGAGACCCCCCGGCCCGCCGCCGTACCGGGCACCCATCTGGTCCTCGGCGGCACGGGCGGCCTCGGCACCACCCTGGCCGCGAGCCTCCTGCGGCACCCCGGAAACCGGGTCGTCCTGGTGGCCCGCGGCGCCGAAGTGCCCGCCGCGCTGCGGAGGTTCGGCGAGCGCGTCACCCTCGTCACGGCCGACCTGGCGGCCGAGGAACCCGCGGCCGTCGCGGACCGGCTGGCCCCGCTGCTCGACGGTCTGGCCGGCATCGTGCACGCCGCCGGCACCGCCGCGGGCGGACTCCTGGCCCGGCGCGAACCGGCCGCCGCGCGCGGGGTCACGGCGGCCAAGCTGCGCGGCGCCCTGCTCGTCGAACTGCTCGTCGCCGAGCACGCCCCCGACTACGTCCTGTACTGCTCCTCGATGGCGGCCCGGTTCGGCGGAATCGGCCAGTTCGACTACGCGGCCGCCAACGCCTGCCTCGACGCCTACGCCCACCACACCGCGCCCGGCGGCGACGCCACCGTACGCACGAGTGTCGGCTGGGACGCGTGGCGGGACGTCGGCATGGCCCAGCAGCACGCCGCCGCCAGGGCGGACGCCCGGCATCGCGAACACCTGACCGTGGCGCTCACCCCCGAGGAGGGTACGGCCCTCTTCGAGCGGGCCCTCCATCTCCAACTGCCTCACCTCATGGTGAGTACCACGGACCTCGCGGAAGCCCGGGCCTTCTACGAACCGGCCCCCGCCTCCGGGCCCGCTGCTCCCGCGCCCGCACCCGCCGGTCCCGTCCAGGGCGACCCCGGCGCGGAGATCACCGGAATCCTTCTCGAGCTGCTCGGCGTGGACACCGTCGACCCGCAGGCGCCCCTGTACGACCTGGGCGCCGACTCGCTGACCCTGCTGGAGCTCCTCGACGAGATCAAACGCCGGCACGGCACCGACATCGAGCTGTCCCGGCTCAGCCACCGGGTGAGCCTCGCGGAGCTCCTCGGCCACCTCGACGACAGCGGTGCCCGCCCGCACGGCGCGGTGGACGTCGAGGTGTGGCAGCGCGGCCCGGGGCCGGACGTGCTGTGTCTGGTGCATCCCGTGGGCGGGGACATCCAGGCCTACCGGCCGCTGGTGTCCGCCCTGCCCGACGACCTCACCGTCTGCCTGATCGCCGACCCCGGGCTGCGCGACCCCGGGCTGCGCGATCCCGGGCTGCCGGACCGCTCCATCGACGAGCGCGCCGCGCACTACCTGGCCGCCGTACGACGGGAGTTTCCGGAACCCGGGCGGCGACTGGCGCTCGCCGGCTGGTCGTTCGGGGCGTGGACCGCGCTGTCGATGGCCACGCTCGCCGAGGCCGGTGACCGGCCGGTGACCGCCCTCCATCTCCTCGACCCACCGCCGCCCGGGACGGGACATCGCTTCGCCGGTTACGACGAGAAGCGCGTACAGGCCGTCTTCGCCCGCGAGTTGGGCGGAAACGGCGCGGGGCGGCCGACCGAGCCGGTGCACGACACCGCCGAACCCCTCACCGGTGCCGCGGAGCCCCTCACCGGCACCGTCGAGCCCCGCACCGGCACCGTCGGTCCCCTCACGGAGGCCGGTCGTGTCTACGCCGAGCGGCTCGCGCGCTGCTGCCGTGCCAACCTGGCGGCCATGGCCGGGCACCGGCTGCCGCGGCTGCGCCGGACGCCCGCCGCCGTATGGCTGGCGGCACGCCCCGTGGCCGAGGCCGCGCTCGCGCCCGAACCGACCGCCCCCGGCGCCTGGGACGCGCATCTTCCCTCGCCGTACCGGCTGCACCACGTCGACGCCGACCACTACCAGATCGTCGCCGAGCCCCATGTCCGGGAGATCGCCGCCACCCTGGCCGAGACCGGGTCCCCGTCCGCCGCCCGGCCGCAGCCCGCCGGACGGATCTGAGGAGACCAGCCGTGCAGCATCCGTACACCCACCTGCCCGCGAGGTCGTTCTGGCGCACCGCGGTCGCCGAGCCGGACCCCGCGGACATCGACGGCCTGTGGACGCCGAAGTTCACGATCGGCCAGGACGATCCGGTGGTCACCGCCGGATCCTGCTTCGCCGCGCACATCGGCCGGGCCCTCCTGGCGGAGGGCATGCACTGGTACGACGCCGAGCTCCCGACCCCGGGCCTGACGCCCGCCGAGCAGGCGGCGCGCGGATACCGCCGGTTCTCCTTCCGGACCGGCAACATCTACACGGCCGCCGCGCTGCGCCAGTGGGTCGCCTGGGCGCTGGAGGAGGAGAAGCCGCCGGAGGAGGTGTGGCAGGAGGACGGCGCCTTCCACGACCCCTACCGCCCCACGGTGGAGCCGGACGGCCACGCCTCGGCGGACGATGTGCTGCGCGCCCGCGCGGTCACCCTGGACGCGGTCCGGACCGCCCTCGACCGGGCCGAGGTCCTGGTGTTCACCCTCGGCCTGACGGAGGCCTGGCACGACGTCCGTACCGGTACCGTCCTGCCGATGTGCCCCGGTACGGTGCGCGGCACCTACGACCCCGGCCGGCACGTCCTGCACAACCACACGGTGGACCGGGTGCTCCGCGACCTCACCGACGTGCTCGCGATGGCGCGCGGCGTCAACTCCCGGCTGCGCACGGTCCTCACGGTCTCCCCGGTCCCGCTGACGGCGACCGCCACCGGCCGCCACGCGCTGGTGGCCACCACCCACTCCAAGTCGGTGCTGCGCGCCGCGGCCGGCCAGCTCGCCGACGCCTGCGACGACGTCGACTACTTCCCGTCGTACGAGATCGTCACGGGCTTCCCGTACCGGGCGGCGTTCTACGAGCCGAACCTGCGCACGGTCACCCCCGACGGGGTGGCCTTCGTGATGCGGCACTTCTTCCGGGGCGTCCGGCCCGATGCCGACACCGCGCCGCCCGCGCCCGCCCTCGCGCATTCCACCCCCGTCACCGGCGGAGAGGACCACTGGTGTGACGACGCCGTACTCGACTACTACGCCCCCCGTTCCCGCCCGGTTCCTCCTGCTCGGTGACTCCCACGCCGGCTGTGTCGGACGGGCCGCGCAGCAGGCGGGGCTGCCCTTCGTGGGCGGACCGGTCGGCTCGGGGCGGGACTTCCTCGGGCCGTTCCTCGACGACCTCGACGACAAAGGTGACTTGGTCTTCCGGGACGCCGAGCCGCGGCGGCTGGTCCGGGAGTTCCTCGACGTGTTCGGTGTGACCGGGTTCGCGGGGCTCGGGGTGCCGCTCGTGTGCACGTTCGGGCTGAGCGCGCACACGGTGGCCACCCGGCAGAACTGGGACATCCACCGCGACCGGCACGGCACCGTGCCCGAACGGTTCCTGCGCAGCGGCCTGTTCGCCGACCTGGTCCGGGCGGGTGTCCGCGGCGCGCTCGCCTTCTACGACCGTACGGCCGCCCTCGGGCTGCGCGTGCTGGTTCCGCTGCCGCCGCAGCGCGTCCCCGGCATGTCCGACGCGTCCGTCTTCTTCGCCGCGCAGGACGTCATCGGCGCCGAACTCAGGGCTCGCGGCGTGGAGTTGGTCGATCTGCGGGCCCGCGTCACCGATGGCTCGGGACACCAGCGGCCGGTCTTCTGCCAGGCCGACGACACGATCCACGGCAACCTCGCCTTCGGCCGCCTGGTGGTCGCCGAACTCCTCGACCGCGGGCTCTGACCCCGCACACCCGTCAACGCTTCCGTCCGTCCCGTCCCAAGGAGGTTCCTCATGGAGGACTACGCGCTGCGCGCCGTAGAGCAGCTCACCACCCGCCCCGCCGAGCCCTACGACACCCTCTCCGTCGCCCCGATCACGCCGGTGCTGGGCGCCGAGGTCACCGGCCTCGACCTCTCCCGTGAGCTGACGCCGCAGCAGGAGAAGGAGCTCAAGCACGCCTTCCACACCCACCACGTGCTGGTCTTCCGCGACCAGGACCTGACCCCAGAGGAACACAAGCGGTTCGCGGGCGTCTTCGGCGAGCTGCACCCCGTCGCGCTCGCCGCCGAGGGTTCCGACCCGCACATCCTGGAGATCAAGGCGGACAAGGACTCCAAGGCCGTCGCCGGCAACGGCTGGCACTCCGACGGCACCGCCGACGCCGAGCCCTCCCTCGGTTCCATGCTGTACATCACCACGATCCCCGAGGGCGGCAGCGGCGGCGACACCCTGTTCGCCAACATGCACCTCGCCTACGAGCTGCTCTCCCCCGCCCTGCGCGGCTTCCTCGACGGCCTGACCGCCCTCCACGACGGCGCCAAGCCCTGGACGGACGCCGGGCTGACCCCGCCGCCCGAGTACGACGTGCCGCGCACCGAGCAGCCGGTCGTCGTCCGCCATCCGGAGAACGGGCGCAGGCTGCTCTTCGTCAACGCCCCCTACACCTCGCACATCACCCAGTTGTCGGGTGCCGAGAGCGACGCCCTGCTGGGGATGCTGTACGCGCACATCGCCCGTACCCCGCTGCTGCACTGCCGGGTCCGCTGGCAGGAGCGCACGCTGGTGTTCTGGGACAACCGCAGCGTGCAGCACCACGCGGTGTGGGACTACTTCCCGCACACCAGGGAGGGTCGCCGGGTGGCGATCGACGGCACAAGCCTGCACGCCTGACCCGGCCGGGAGGACAGCGCACATGGCCACGACCACGGCCGCCCCGGCGGCGTTCCGCGCCGCGCTGCGGACCGGGTCCGCCGAGCCGCCCGCGGCCGGCGTGCCCGACTGGCTGTGGCGGCTCGCCACCGCCGTCCACGGGGAACTGCCGCCGACCGCCGCGGACACCTGGGCCGACCGGCTGCACGGCCTGCTCGGCCCGGCGGGGGTCCCCGCCGGGCTGGCGGCCGTGCACCTCTGGCAGGCGGACACCGTGCTGCCGCTGCTCGCGGGGGCAGCGGACACGGCCGCGCCGGCGGAGCTGCACCGTGCGGCGGCCCAGGGCGCACCTGCCGAACCGGACACCTGGCGGTCGGCGCTGGGCCCGTTGCTGCTGCAGCTGTACGACGCCGCCTACGACCGTGCCTCCGCCTACGCGGAGGGGCACACGGGCGCCCGCGACTACGCCCTGGCCAACGGGTACGCCGCGGCCGAGGCGGACGCGTACGGCCACGAGTACGCGCGGCTCAGCAGCGAGGCGAACGCCCGCGCCTTCGCCGAGGCTCACGCGGAGGCCCTCGGCCCGGCACTCGCGGCGGCGTACGCGGCCGACGACGCGCAGGGCTACGCCGCCACGTTCCCCGGCGCGCATCTGAAGGCCGTCGTACGCGCCACGGCGGCAACGGCGGAAACCCCGCGGGATCAGGCCCAGACCCAGGCCCGGTTGCTGGCCGACGGTCTGCTCACGGCGCTCGGTGCCGCCCGTCCGTGAGGCCAGGGGTCAGGTCTTCGGGCCCAGCAGGCGGATCGCGTCGGCGGCCACCACGCCGTCGGCGTCGTTGGTCAGTTCGACCGACGTGGTGAGACCGGCCTGGAGCCGGAACTCGCCGAGCGGGAGCCAGGTACCGCCGCGCGGGTCGGTGGTGCCCGCGGCCCGCTGGTCGACGCGCACGGTGGTGGTGCCGTCCGCGTGGACGACGGTGTACGGGGCGTTGCTCGCCCGGTTGGCGGACGGCGGGCAGGACGTCTGGATCTCGTACACGCCGTCCTGCGGCACGGCCGGCTGCCAGCGCACCTTCCGCTCGCCCGAACCGGCGGGCGCCGTACGGTAGTTGCCCGACCAGTAGCCGGGGTCCGCGGTCGCCGTGGGCCAGCTGCCGCTGACGATCGCGAAGCCCAGCCGGTCGTTGTCCACGATCACCTCCGCGCGCACGTCGGCGGAGCCCGGCGCCTCGATCAGGCTGAGCGAGTCGAGGCCGAGCCGCGTCCCGCCGCCCCTGCCGGGTCCAGTCACCGCGCAGCGCAGGGTGTGCCGTCCGGCGCGCAGCCGGGTGGCACCCAAGTGCGTCAGGTCGAAGCCGTCCGCCGTCTGCGCCGTGGTGTCGATCGCGAAGGCGGGCAGTGGGGTGCGGTCCACGGTGACGGTGGTCAGGGCGCCGTCCGCCGTGCGGTAGTAGCGCAGGAGCAGTTCGTAGTCGCCGGTGCGCGGCACCCGGAAGGTGAACTCCACGGTGTCGCCGACCTGTTCGGGGGTGAGGACCAGGCGCTCGCCACGGCGGGCGAGCGGATCGGCGACGGTCTGCACGGCGCCGCCGGTGACCTCGGGGTCCGCTTCGGCCAACGAGACGACGGCCTCCCGGTAGTGGGGACCGCGGCGCAGGCTGTCGCGGCCGCCGGTCAGCCAGTCGAGGGAGAAACAGCAGACGTCGACCCGGCGCGGGACGCTCGCCATGTCGCCGTCGCAGCCGTAGAGCAGCACGATGGTGCCGTCGGACAGCCGGGCGAGATCCGAGTAGAAGGAGCGGTTCTCGTTGACGACCCGCTGGTACCGGTAGGAGAAGCCCTCGTCGTAGCTGACCGCCACCGTCATGTTGTACCTGACGGGTGAGTCGGGGCGGCTGAACAGCACCCGCCCGGGTGCGCGGCTGCCGGGGCCGCCGGTGTAGCCCAGCAGGCCGGCGTCCACCGCGTTGAACGAGCCGGTGCCGCCGTCGAGCGCGGGCTGCGACCAGGTCATGCCGTCGTCGGTGCTGACGGACACGATGCGCTGGTTCTCACCGCCCGACGCGAAGCGGCCGTTGACGACGACGGTACCGTCGGAGCGCTGCACCATCCGCGCCTCGTTGATGGGGTCGGCGACCTGTACGGGCACCGCGCCGGTCGCCTGCCAGGTGGCGCCGTGGTCGTCGCTGTAGACCGGCGCCACGCCGTACATCCGCTGGGCCACGGTGTTGCCCACGATCACCCTGCGGTGCAGGCAGTTGAGCAGCAGCCGCCCGGAGCGCAGCTGGAGTCCGTGGCCCGGACCGGGGCCGTGCAACGCCCAGTTGTAGGGAAAGCCGTCGAACAGGCCTGCCAGGCTGCGTACTTCGCTCCACGTCTGCCCGCTGTCCCGGCTGGAGATCACGTACAGCTCGCCCGAGTCGCCCGAGCACGAGGTGTTCTGCGGGAGCCGGAGCGAGAGCATGTAGAAGAGGAAGACCTCCCGTGTCTCCCGGTCCACGACCAGCGCCGGGTTGCCCCAGGACTGTCCGTCGACGGAGGCGACCAGGGTGCGGGTCTCCTCCCAGGTCCGGCCGCCGTCGGTGCTGCGGCGCAGCAGCAGGTCACGGGGCCCGGCGTCGCACACCTCGTGGCGGCCCTCGGTCATGGCCAGGACGGTGTCGTCGGGCAGCACGGCGAGCGCGTGGACGTGATAGCTCACGAGCGGGCCCTCGACGGAGTCCCAGAGGGTCTGCTCCTCGAAGAAGGCGCCGTGCCGGTCGGACGCGGAGGTCCGGCCGGCCGCCTGGGCCGTGGCTCCGAGGGCCACCGGGCCCAGCGCGGCGGTCGCCGTGGCGCCGACGACTCCCAGGGCGAAGGATCTGCGGTTCATGGCGATGCCGTTCGGTCTGCTGTCGTTCGGTCCGCTGTCGGACATGGTGGGGCCACCCCTTTCGGGCGGTACGGAGGAGAGGGACCCGGCGCGGGGCATTCCGCGCACCGGGTCGGCTGCAAGTGCGGGTGCCGGTGTGGGTGTGGGTGCAGATGGGGGCGTGCGTCTGGGATCAGGCACGTATGAGATGTGCGTCGAGGGGGGCGAGCAGGTCGAGCAGGGCCTGCCGTTCCTTGTCGGAGCACGGGGTGAAGGGCGCCGCGGCATGCGGCGGGCACAGCCCTCGCTCGGCGAGGACGGCCTTCACCGCCGGAACTCCGGGGCGTACGGTGTGCAGCGCCAGCACCTCGTCGAGCAGCCGTTGCGCGCGCCGGGCGTCGTCGTCCCGGCCGTCGTGGTGGGCCCGGAACAGCTCGGCGGCCACCGCGGGGGCCACGTTGGCCACCCCGAGCACCATTCCGTCGGCTCCGAGCCGCAGCGCGTCCCGTGCCTGCCGTTCCGCGCCCTGGCTGACTCCGAAGTCGTCGCGTCGGCGGGCCGCCGCGAGGGCGTGTCCGAACAGCGCCAGGTCGCCCGAGCTGTCCTTGATGCCCACCAGGTGTGCGAGGCCGGTCAGTTCGTCGAGCAGGGCGGGGGTCAGCGGGTTGCTGTAGCGGGGAGCGTTGTAGGCGACGACGGGAATGCCGAGGCCGGCGAAGGCCGCGTAGTGGGAGACGATCTCGTCGTGCCGGTGGTGGAAGTAGACCGGTGGGCTGAGCACCAGCGCGTCGGGGGCGGCGGGCCGGACGGCCTCCGCCCGGGCCAGCGCCTCGGCGGTGCCGGGTGCCGTGACATTGACCAACACCGGTCCGCTGCCGGTAAGTTCACGCCAGCGTGCCGCCACCCCGGCTGCGAAGTCGCCCAGTTGTGCCGTGGGGAGCAGCGGGCCCTCGCCGTTGCTGCCGAAGAGCATGAGACCGCGTGCGCCTGCGGCCGCCAGCGCCGTGAGCAGGGGGTCGGCGGCCGGGGCCGAGGGATGTCCCGGCCGGTCCATGGGGGTGACCAGCGGGACGATGACGCCGGAGAGCAGGGCGCGGCCGTCGATCTCGGCTGCGGCGCCGTCGTGGCTGGTCGCGCCCCGCGGCGGAGCCGCATGTTGATACAGCCCCGCGCCCCTTTGGGGCGCGTCGATGTCCCGACCGCCCATCAGTACCCCCTGACCTCGGGCCAGGCCAGTTCCACCCCGGCGCGCGTGAGTTCGTCCTGGAAGTGGTGGAGACGTTCGGCGTCCTCGTACACCTGCTCGGCCTCCAGTCGGTTGTCGAGGCAGTACGCCGCGAGCGACCCGGCCGCCTCGCCGATGTTCCACTCGACGGGGTGCAGCCGGTAGCAGCCGTTGGTGATGTGGGTGGTGCCGATGTTCTTGCACACCGGCAGCAGGTTCCGCATCCGCACCGGGAGCAGGGCGCCCAGCGGGATCTGGAAGGGGCTGCTGGCCACGTCGATGTAGGTGTCGCCGCCGGTGGACGGATGCAGGTCGATCCGGTACATCCCGATGCCGACCGAGTCCGGGTGGCGCAGCGCGCCGTGCTCGCCCCGCACGGCGAGGGACAGGTCCTGTTCGACGATCCGGCGCCGGGCGACGATCCGGCGTGACTCGCGGATGTACGGTGCCTTGGCCAGCCCGTCGGCCGTGCCCAGCACGTCGCCGCGCAGCCGCAGCCCGGGCCAGCCGGTGCCGCCGTCGGGGCGGGGGGCCTCGGTCTGCAGCCAGTAGAGCATGCTCATGCTGAGCTCGCGGGCTCCCGCCAGGTGCCGGTCCCGCTCCTTGTCGTCCACCCCGATCAGCGGTCCGGGCAGGTAGTCGATCATGGGCCAGTTGACGATGGTGACATCGCTCGCGGCGAACCCCGGCCGGTACAGCTTCCGGGAGAACACCCGGCGGAACTCCCACAGTTCCTTGTCGCCGGCGTCCTTGCTCTGGTCGGCGACGACCGGTCCCGAGTCGGCGTTCGGGGTGAACCCGCGCGGTACGGTCTCCAGCGTCCTCGGGTCGGGGGCGCTGAGGCTCAGCAGCCGGTTCGGCCACTGCGGGGGGTGGTAGGCCGCCCAGCGGTCGTAACCGGCCGGCCGGTCGACGGTGTGGTCCTCACCGGCCCGGTGGTCGACGGCGAACACCCAGGAGAACGCCTGCATGTTGGCCGGCTGCGCCTGGTCGGGTGCGCTCGGCTCGCCGGTGTCCCGCCGCGACTCGAAACCCGTCACGTGTTCGGTGCCGGTCAGCGGCAGCAGCTCGCCGAGTTCCGTCGCGTCCAGGACGTACGGCGCGGACACCTCGACCCGGCTGCCGTCCGGGCCCTCGACGACCACGGACCGCACCCGGTCGCCGTCCACGGAGGCGGCCACCGGACGGTGCCGGTACAGGATCCGCAGCCGCCCGGCGGCCACGTACGGCGCGACCATGGCCGCCAGCACGGCGGCGCCGACCCGCGGTTCGTGGCACAGCGGGCTCACACGCCCCTCGCCCGGGTTGAGATACCGGCGCCGCCGGGCCTCCTCGGTGAGCGGATACCAGGTCCGGTAGTGGTCGCGGATCGCCTCGCGCAGCGCGCGGTAGGTACGGGTGGCGCCGAACTGCTCTATCCAGGCGTGCTCGTCGGGCGGCACGCCCTGGCTGGTGAGCTGCCCGCCGATCCAGTCGGTCTCCTCGGTGAGCAGGACCGTCCGCCCCCGGTCGAGGGCGGCCAGTGCCGCGGCCACCCCGCCGAGGCCCCCGCCGACGACGAGGATGTCCGTGGCCGCCGACGTCGGCGCGCTCATGTACCGCTCCCTTCCCGTACGTCACCCGTGCCGTCCGGACCGAACGTGAATCTCCGGGGTCCGCCGCGTACGTCCACCGGCACGGGCGGACCGTCGCCCGGCGGGGTGACGAGCAGGTCGCCGGTGCCCTCGGCGGTCCCGGTGACCTCGTCGGCGGTTCGCCGGTATCCCCGGACGACGGCGCCGGGCGCCATGTCCAGCAGGACCCGCCCTTCGAGGCGGACGGTGAGCCGGTTCGCCGCGCGCACGTCGAGGCGGCCCTCGCCGAGCGGCAGGTTGCCGAGTTCCGCGGGCTCGCCCGGGTGGGCGAACCGCCAGCCGTCGGGGCGCGCGTCGGCCAGTTCACCGAAGGCGAGGTACGCCAGCAGGCCTCCCCAGGCCATCAGTCCGTCCGAACGCTTCTCGAAGCCCGTGAGGTTCTCGCCGTCGACGGCCGGATAGTTCTCCCGGACGTGGCCGTACCCGCGCCACTCGTCGAGGAACAGCCGCAGCAGGTCCCCGACCACCGGCCGGCTCAGCTCCGTCAGCCCGTACCGGCGCAGTCCGCGGACGGCGAGGTAGGCCATCGGCGCCCAGATCCGTCCGCGCCAGTAGGTCGCCGCGAAACCGGGGTCGTCACGGGCGACGCTGGGCAGCGGCCGTGTGCCGCCCAGCACTTCGGGCCGCAGCAGGTCGGCTGCCGTGGCCGCCGCACGGCCGGCGTCCGGCAACCCGCCGAGCAGTGCGTACAGCATCGTCGGCGAGACGTGCGGATCGTGCGCGCCCGCCGCCGTGAGGTTGCGGTAGCCGCCCCGCTCGGCGTCCCACAGCAGCCGGTCGGCGGCCGCCCTCGCCGTGGCGGCCTCGGCGCGCAGCCGGTCGGCCGTCGCCTGCTCCCCCAGGATGCCGGCGATCTCCGCCAGCGCCTCGGCGTCGGCGATGTGCAGCGCGTTCAGGCCGACGTCGGCGAGGTCCATGGTGTGGGCCGCCGGGTCGTACCGGGCCTCGTCGTACATCGGCGAATCGTCCAGGCCCGACTCGCGTTTCGCCCGGTCCAGGGTGGCCGACGCCGGGTCGCCCGCGACCGGGTCGGAGCCCCAGGCGAGCAGCCCGTGCGGTCCGCGGCGGGCCCGCGGCCACCAGTCGTGCCAGGCCAGCAGCGCCGGGAAGGTGCTGCGCAGCAGCGCCGTGTCGCGGGTCCCGGGCGACAGGCCGCCCGCCAGATACGCCTGGTACACCGTCAGCGCGCCGACCGGCGGCTGCGAACGGTCGTCGGTGCGGCCCCTGTCGTCCGAGACCCGGTTCGGGATCATGCCGGTCTCGTCGGCGTACGGAAGGATCTGTTCGAAGATGCCGCGCGCGTAGTCCCGGTCGACGGCGGAGGCGACGAGGCCGGTGAAGAACGTGTCCCAGGCGTGCAGGGCCCAGGTGCCGTAGAAGCCCTTCCGCGCGGCGCAGACGAAGTCCCTGGAGGTCGGGGTGAGGACGCGGTCGAGGTCGGGGGCGTGGACGGTGTTCCAGGTGACGGCCGTGGCCAGGGCGTCGGCGGCGGCGCCGAGCCAGCCGCCGGACCGCAGCCGCGTCAGGTCGGCGGCGGCGCGGTGCGAGGCGAGTACGCCGGCGGTGCGCGCCGCCGTGCCCGGTGCGTCGGCCGGCCCGATCCGCAGCTCCACCGTGCCCGGGACGCGGAACGCCAGGACCAGCGCGCCCGGCGCGCCCTCGACCCGGTCGGCGGCCGCCGAAGCGGTGACCGTCCAGCGGAGCCCGCCTGCGAGGACGGTCCCGAGCAGGAAGTCGCCGACCCCCGCCGCCGCATCCGGACGCCCTGCCGCACCCGGACGCCCCCTCGGCTCGACGACGCCGGTGAGACCGTCCACGGACAGCGCGACCCGGCCCGTGCTCTCGGCGCGGACGTACAGGATGTCGCCGGGTCCGCCCGCGAACTCCAGCCGCAGCCGGTGACCCGCCGCCCGTACCGTCGCCTCGGCGTAGCTGCCGTCCACGGTGTGCGGCCCGAGCCGTTCGAAACCGTCGCGCCAGGTGAACCCGTCGAGCACCGGGCCTCCGGGGCCGAGCACGCCGAACCGCACCCGAGGTCCCGACGGCAGCCGGCTCATACCCGTGTGCGTACGGACGTCCCAGGTGTTCCAGCCGACCGGCGCGGGAGTACCGGTGGCTCGCCTCTCGCCGGCCCCACTCCCCCTCATGCGACTCATACGACCGCCCTGCCGTCGGCGGTGCCGTCCCCCGGCACCGAGTCGTCGAGGTCCAGGGCCGCGTCCAGCAGCGCCCGGGTGTAGGGGTGCCGCGGTGCGGTCAGCACCTCGCCGGTGCGGCCCTCCTCCACGATCACGCCCCGGTGCATCACCGCCACCCGGTCGGCGATCTGGTGCACCACCCCCAGGTCGTGCGAGATGAACAGCATGGCGAGCCGGTGCCGGCCGCGCAGATCGACCAGCAGCCGCAGGATCTGGGCCTGGACCGACACGTCGAGCGCCGACACCGCCTCGTCGCAGACCAGCAGCCGGGGCCGTACCGCCAGCGCCCTGGCGATGCTGACCCGCTGGCACTGACCGCCGGACAGGTCCCCCGCGCGGCGCGCCGCCACCTCGGGGTCGAGGCCCATGTCGGCGAGGAGCCGGTGCAGGGCCCCGGTGCGGTCGCCCTCGGGCGCGGTGACCGGGTGGGTGCGCCAGACCTCGGCGATGATCGAGGCGACCGTCATCCGCGGGTTCAGCGACGACCGCGGGTCCTGGAACACCATCTGCACCGCACGCTGCAGTTCGGGCGGACGGCGCCCCGCGCGGCCGAGCGGCCGTCCCTCGAAGGTGACGGTCCCGGCGCCGGGCCGCAGCAGTCCGGCCACGCAGCGGGCCACGGTGGTCTTGCCGGAGCCCGACTCGCCGACGAGCCCGACTGTCTCCTCGGGGGCCACCGACAGGCTGACCCCGTCCACGGCGGCCCGGCCGGCCCGGCCTCCCCACCGGGCACCGCCCCGGCCGCCGTAGGTGACGCGCAGGTCGCGTACGTCGAGGAGGGCGTGCCCGCCGGGAGGTGCGGGCACATCGAGGAGTTCGCGTTCGCTCGCGCTCACGGTCCCGGCACCTCCTCGGCGAAGTGGCAGGCGCTCCAGCGGTCCGGCGCCACCTCCCGTACCTGGGGCGGTTCGGCGCGGCACCGGGCGCGGGCCATCGGACAGCGCGGGTGGAAGGCGCAGCCGGCCGGCCGGTTCGCCGGTGTCGCCGGGGCCCCGGGCAGCGGGTCGGCCAGTGCGGTGCGGGTCCGGACCGCGGGCACGCTGCGCACCAGGGCCGCGGTGTACGGATGGGCGGGCCTGCGCAGGACGTCGCGGGCGGGCCCGCGTTCGCAGACCCGTCCTGCGTACATCACGACGACCCGTTCGCCGACGTGCGACACGACCCGCAGGTCGTGGCTGACGAGGAGCATCGCGAGGCCGTCCGCCGCCTGGATGTCGGCCAGCAGCCGCAGGATCCGGGACTGCACGGTGACGTCGAGTGCCGTGGTGGGTTCGTCGGCGAGCAGCAGCGCGGGGTTGCCGGCCAGCGCCATGGCGATCACGGCACGCTGGCGGAGACCTCCGGAGAGTTCGTGCGGGTAGGCGCGCATCCGCCGTTCCGGCTCGGGCACCCCGACCCGGTCGAGGAGTTCGACGACCCGGCGGTTGACCTCGGCTCGGGGCAGCCGGTCGCGGCGTGGCACCTCGCCGATCTGACGGGCGATCCGCTGGGTCGGGTTCAGGGCCGCGAGGGGGTCCTGGAAGATCATCGCGATCTCCCGGCCGCGTACCGCGCGGCGCCGGGCGGGGTCGGCGGCGAGCAGGTCCTCGCCGTGCCACAGCAGCCGGCCGGACAGGGTGGCGCCTTCGGGCGGCAGGCCCAGGATCGCCTGTGCGGTCATGGTCTTCCCGCTGCCCGACTCGCCGATCAGCCCCACGGTGGTGGCCCGTGGCACGTCGAAGGAGACGCCGTCCACGACGCGGGTCCGGGTGCCGTGCGGGCCGGGCAGTTCCACCGCCAGGTCGTCGATCCGCAGGATCGGCCCGTCGGTCGCGGGCGCCGCGTTCCCGGCCCCGCTCTCCCGCGCGGTTCCGGCCCCGGCGGGGGTCACGAGCCGCCCGTCCGTACGGTGGCGAAGTCCGGCAGCCCGCTGGCGTCGGGGACGAATCCCTTGAGGTCGCTGTTCCAGGCGTAGGCGATGCTCACCGACATCGGGTACATCCCGACGGCGTCCTGCCAGATGATGCGGCTGGCCTGGCCGTAGAGGTCGGTGCGCTGCTGCTTGTCGGCGGTGGCGCCGGCCGCCGCGAGCAGAGCGTCCAGCTGCTTGTTGCAGTAGCCCATGCGCTTGGCCGCACAGGTGTAGAGGCGGCCGAGGTTGCTGGCCGCGTCGTAGCTGGGGGTGGCCAGCTGCTGGAAGTTGATGTCCCACTTGAGCGCGAGCAGGTCCTCCGTGAAGACGGCCTGCTCCTTCTCCAACGGGTCCACCTGCACGCCGACCTTCTGGAGGTCCGAGACGACGGCCTGGACGAAGGGCTTGAACTCGTCGTTGGCGAACTGGAGGCGGAGTTTCTTCGAGAAGTCGAAGCCCGCGGCGGTGAGGGCCGCCTTGGCGGCCGTGGGGTCGTAGGCCACGGCCGGCTGTGCCGCGTGGCCGAGGACGACGCTCGTCACGGGAGCGTCGGCCGCCTTGCCGGTGTCGGGATAGAGCTTGCTGATGATCGTCTTGAAGTCGACCGCCTGCCAGATGGCCCTGCGTACCTTCGCGTCCTTGAGGGCGGGGATCGAGGAGTTGAACCACATGGTGAACTCGGCGCTGCTCGGCACGGTCTGCACCGTCAGGTCCTGCCGGCTCTTGAGAGAGGCCAGTTGGTCGTCGGGGATGCCCCAGACGACGTCGACCTCGCCGGTGCGCAGTGCGGTCAGGCGGGACGCGAGCTCGGGGATGTTCCGCACGGTGACCTTGCCGAGCGTGGGCTTGGTGCCCCGGTACTTCTTGTTGGGCACCAGGACCAGCGATCCGCTCGGGGTGAAGGCGTCGACGGTGAACGGGCCCGAGCCGACGGGATGGTTGAAGAAGGCGGTGTCGTCCTTGCCGACGCCCGACGGGAGGACGTAGAAGGTGCCGAGCTTGCCGGGGACGGACGCGTCGGGTGCCGGGCTGTGCAGGACCACCTCGGTGGCGGAGACCTTGGTCATCGTGTCGCCGGGGAAGTTGCCCGCGTTGGGGCCGTTCAGGCCGATCATGCGCTGGAAGGAGGCGACCACGTCGTCCGCGTCGAGAGCGGAGCCGTCGGAGAAGGTGACGCCGGAGCGCAGTGTGAACGTCCAGGCCGTGACGTCCTTGCTGGCCTTCCAGGAGGTGGCGAGGTCGCCTTCGAGGGTGCCGTCCGCGGTGGGTTTCACCAGTCTGCTGAAGATCTCCTGTGCGGCCAGCTGGGTTCCGGTGGAGGCGCCCTGGGCCCCGTGCGGGTCCAGGCTCTCGATCGGGTAGGTGCCGGCGACCGTCACGTCGCCCGAGGCGGAGGAACCTCCTCCGTCCTCACCGCCGGTCGTCGTGCACGCGGCGAGGAGCGCCGCGCCCGCCGTGGCGGTGGTGGCGAGCCGGATCAGCCGGCTCCGCCCGTGCTCACGCGTCCTGGTCATGATGGTGCTCCTCTCGATCGAGGGTCGGTCGGAGTCAGCCGGTGGGTGAGGCGCTGTACCTGGCGGGTTCAGTCGGGGCGGCCACGCCCGTAGCGGGCGGTGAGCTGGTCGCCGAGGATGCCCACGTTGACGATCAGGAGGGACAGGGCGATGCCCGGCAGGGTGGAGATCCACCATTGGGTTTCGAGGTATTCCTTGCCGTTGGCGATGATCTGGCCCCAGGACACGGTCGACGGGGGCAGTCCGATGCCGAGGAAGCTGAGCCCGGCCTCCGCCAGCACCACCAGCGCGAATTCGAGCGTGGCGAGGGCGACGACCGGTCCCGCCGTGAAGGGGAGCACGTGCCGGGCGAGGACGGTCCGGCCGGGCACGCCCAGCACCCGCGCGGCGTCCACCCAGGGCCGTTCCCGGACGGAGAGCGCGATGCCGCGGGTGACGCGGGCGAAGGTGATCCAGCCGGTGGCCGAGAGCGCGACGACGACCAGCAGGACACTGCGCTCGAAGGCGCCCGCGATCACGATGGCCAGCAGGATCGCGGGGAACGCCAGCAGGACGTCGAAGATCCGGGCGAGGACGGCGTCGGCGGCGCCCCGGAAGTAGCCGGCGACGGCGCCGAGCAGGACCCCGACGAGGCAGGACAGCCCGACCGCGGACACGCCGATCAGCACCGCCGTGCGGGCTCCGTAGACGATCTGGGCGAGCAGGTCGCGGCCGAGGCCGTCCGTGCCGAGCCAGGCCGTGCCGCCGCCGGACACCTTGGAGCCGGGTGCGAGCAGCCGGTCCTCCAGGGAGGTGTGCACCGGGTCGTAGTGGATCACCATGGGTCCGGCGACGGCCACCAGCAGATAGCAGCCCACGACCAGGGCGGGGACCCGGGAGAGCAGCGGGCGCCGGGCCCGCCGCTCGGGCGCCGCCGGCTTCTCGACGGCCGTGGTGACGCCGGCCATCAGACGGCTCCCGTCCGGATCCGCGGATCCAGCTGGGCGATGAGCAGATCGGCCATCAGGTTGAGTACGACGACGATGCCGGCGATCAGCAGGGTGGCGCCCTGCACGACCGTGTAGTCGCGGTTGGCCACCGCCTCCACCACGAGCGAGCCGAGGCCCGGCCAGGCGAACACGTTCTCGACGATCACGGCGCCGCCGACCAGCGCCCCGACCTGGACGCCCACCACGGTCACCACCGGGATCAGCGAGTTGCGCAGGGCGTGCCCGAACAGCACCTGACGTTCGGTCAGTCCCTTGGAGCGGGCGGTCTGGATGTAGCTCTCGCGCATCGTCTCCGCGAGGCTGGTCCGGGTCAGCCGGGCGATGATCGCGACGAACGGGAACGCGAGGGTGACGGCCGGCAGGACCAGGTGCTGGGGCGAGCCGACCCCGGAACTGGGCAGTACGCGCAGGCTGAGGGCGAAGACCAGCACCAGCATGATGCCGATCCAGAACGTGGGGAACGACTGGAGGGCGATCGTGCAGGCCGAGACCACCCGGTCCAGCAGTCCGCCCGGCCGGGCGCCGGCCAGCATGCCGAGCGTGAGCCCCACGATCACCGCGATCACCGTGGCCGTCACGGTGAGGTCGATGGTGGCGGGCAGCCGGTCGAGGACCGCGCCCATCGCGGGCCTGCCGAGCCAGTGCGACTCGCCGAAGTCGAGCCGGCAGACGTCGCCGAGGTAGCTGAGGTACTGCGCGCCGAGCGGCCGGTCGAGTCCGAGCGAGGCGCGCAGCTGGTCGAGCTGGCTGCGGGTGGCGTCCGGGCCGAGCAGGACCGTGGCGGGGTCGCCGGGCGCGGCCCGCACGATGAGGAAGATCAGCGAGGCGGCGCCCCACATCACGAAGACCCCGACGAGCAGCCGGTGCACGATCATCCGGATCATGCCCTCGGCCTCCCGCCCCCGGTGGGGACCGGGCCGACCGAGTCGCCCGGTACGAAGGCGCAGGGCACCGTCAGCCGGCGCGGCGCCGGGGCCTCCTCGTCGAGCAGTTCGATCAGCAGCCGTACGGCCTCCCCCGCCATCCGGGCGCGGGGCAGTGAGAACCGGGTCCAGTTCCGGGACTCCGGTGTCCAGGACGGCGGATCGCCGAGCAGGGCCAGCGAGCAGTCCTGCGGGAACCGGACCCGTTCCGTGCCGGCCATCGTCGCCAGCGCGCCGGTGAGCCGGTCGTCCTCGGTCGGCTCGACCAGCAGCGCGGTGATCCCGAGTCCGTCGGTCCATCCCTCCAGCCGCTCCACCGTCAGGTCGGCCGGGTCGGCCAGGCTCCGGATCAGTGCCTCGTCCTGGCCGAGGCCGGCCTCGGCCAGCCCGCGCCGGTATCCCTCCTCGCGGTCCCGGGTGGGCTCGCTGTCCTCCGGGGCGCGCAGGTACAGGATCCGCCGGTGGCCGAGTCGCGCCAGCTCCGCGACGAGGTGCGCGGTCGCCGAGACGTAGTCGGCGGCCACGTAGGAGAGTTCACCGTCGTCCACCTCACGACGTCCGACGAAGACGAACGGGAAGTCCTCCCTGACCAGCGCCGACAGCTCCTCGCGGCGGACGTTCCGGCCGAGCAGCACGCAACCGTCCGCGATCTTCAGCCGGTTGGTCCCGCCGGCGTAGATGGACCGCCCGGCCCTCGCCGGGCCGGCCGTGCTCCCGTCGGAGCAGAACAGCAGCAGGTCGTAGCCCTGCCGTGCCGTCTCCTCCTCCACGCCGAGCAGGAACGGGTAGTAGAAGTCGCGTTGGTCGGTGGGGAACACCGACTCGAAGGTGTAGAGCCCGAGGAGCCGGTTGCGGCCGCCTTTCAGGCTGCGTGCGGCGACATTGGCCGCGTAGCCCAGTTCCTCGGCCGCCGCCAGCACGGCCTGCCGGGTCGGTTCCGCGATCTGCGCACTCGCCGCGCCTCCGCTGATCACCAGCGACACCGTCGCCTGGGAGACTCCGGCGTGCCGGGCGATGTCCCGTTGGGTGGAGCGTCTACGTCGTTCGGGAGGGGCCATGAGCACTCCCAGTTAATACGTATTAGCAAGTGCCGAATGACGCTACTCGGATGCGGCGAAATGCGTCAAGACACGTGAACAGCCCTTGTCCGTCTTGTTTCTGACACATGATCTGATCCTGCGGAGTGACCGGATTCGCCATCCGGGTGCACCGGCCGGCCATGGCACGGGGCCGCGATGGTGAGGACCATCGGGAGCGCGACCGCATTCCGGTGTTCCGGCGTCCCCGCGCGAAGGGAATCCCGATGAGCGACCCCACAGACGACCTCGCGAACCGCTTCCTCCGCGACGGATACGCCGTGCTCCCGGACGCCCTGACGCCGGACGAGGTGGCGGAGTTGCGCGCGGAGACCGTACGGATCTGCCGGGGCGAGCGGGGCACCGTGGACGGTGCGCCACCGCCGGTCGCGGGCGAGAGCGACGACGACACGGTCCGGCGGTTCCTGTGCGTGCACTATCCGCACAAGCTGTCGGCGCTCATGCTCGACACCATGCGCCATCCCGCCGTGGTCGGCCCGCTGACCGAGGTGATCGGTCCCGACGTCAAGGCGATGCAGTCGATGCTGTTCGTCAAGTCCGAGGGCAGGCCGGGCCAGGCCTGGCACCAGGACGAGATGTTCATCCCCACCCGGGACCGGTCGCTGACCGCCGCCTGGCTCGCCCTCGACGACGCCACCGTCGGCAACGGCTGCCTGTGGGTCCTGCCGGGTTCGCACCGGCCCGGCGTCCTCTACCCCAACCGGCAGCACGACGACGCCCGTTACGACTGCACGGTCGAGTCCTACGGCTTCCCGTACGCCGAGGCGGACGCCGTTCCGGTCGAGATCGGCGCCGGATCGGTGCTGCTCTTCGACGGCCATCTGCTGCACAAGTCGCTGCCCAACACCGGCCGTCAGGGCTTCCGCCGGGCCCTGGTCAACCACTACATGAGTGCCTCCTCCCTCCTCCCCTGGGCGCCCCCCGACGCCGAAGTGCCCATGGCCCAGGCCGACTTCCGGGACATCGTGCTGGTCGCGGGCCGGGACCCGTACGCCTACAAGGGCACCGCCGACATCCGCAGGCCCCGGGTGCGGCGCGACCGGTCCGGGGGCTGCGACAGGTGAGGCCGTGACCGGACACGTCCCGCCCCTGACCCCGGTGCTCCTGGCCCGGCTCGGTCCCGCGGTCGCCGACTACCCGCCCGGGTCGGTCTTCGGCCCCAGGGACGCCGGGTCGTACGAGTTCGTGTGGCTGCTGCACGGCAGCGCCCGCTGGGTCTGCGACGGCCTGACCGTGCCGCTGACGCCCAGTGCGCTGCTGCTCGTACGCCCGGGCATGCGCGACACGTTCCACTGGGACACCCGACGGCCCACCCGGCACGCCTATACCCACTTCCGGCTGCCCGCCGCACCACGCGGCGCGGAACCCGTCGACGACACCGGCTGGCCGGTCGTCCGGGACCTGCCCGGGCGCGGCGACCCGATGGCCGCGCTCTGCCAGTACCTCCTGGCGCTCGGCGCGGCCCGCCCGCCGGACTGGGAGCGGCACGCCGAGGAGACCCTACGGCTGCTGCTCTTCACCTTCGTGCACGGCCCCGGCCCGGCGACCGATGCCGAGACGCTCCCGGAACCCCTGGTCGCCATGGCGGCCGCGGTCCGCTCGCACTGGTCGGACGGCGTCGCCCGGCCGCTCCCCCTTCGGCGGCTGGCGCGGGCGGCCGGGGTCTCGGAGAGCACGCTGTCCCGGATCTGCCGGCGGCACCTCGGCGTCAGCCCTGTCGCGGGGCTCGAACGGCTGCGCCTGGCGCGGGCCGAGCCGCTGCTGTGGCTGAGCGGCCTCTCGCTGCGCGCCATAGCGGTGCGGTGCGGCTTCCCCGACGCCTACCACTTCTCGCGCCGGTTCCGCGCCGTCTACGGGATGTCCCCGAGCGCCTTCCGCGGGGTGCCGCCCGAGTCGGCACCGCCGTCCCCGGTCGGCGACGGCCCGCTGTCCGCGCTCCTGGCCCTGGTGCCGCCCTCGCCCCCGCGGTCCGCCGAGGGTCGCCGCTGCTGAGCGGGCCCTGCGGGGAAGCGGACGCAGTGAACGGGACGCGGTGAACGGGACGTGGTTGCCTCAGACGGCCCTCGTCAGCGCCGCGAACTCCTCGGTGGACAGCCGCACCGACGCCGCCGCGACGTTCTCGTCGAGGTGGGCCACCGACGACGTTCCCGGAATGGGCAGGATCACCGGGGAGCGGCGCAGCAGCCAGGCGAGTGCGAGCTGGGACGGCGTCGCGCCGTGGCTCCTGCTGATCCTCGCCAGCGGACCGTGCGACTCCGCGAGCGTGCCGGTCGCGATGGGGAACCAGGGTATGAACGCGAGGTGCTCGGCCTCGCAGTAGGCGAGGACGTCCTCGGAGGTGCGGTCGGCGAGGTTGTAGAGGTTCTGGACGGACACGATCTCCGCGACCGCGCGGGCCTGTTCGAGCTGCGCCACCGAGACCTGGGACAGGCCGACATGGCGGATCTTCCCGTCCTGCTGGAGCCGGGTCAGCTCGCCGAGGGACTCCTCCACCGGCACCGCCGGGTCGATGCGGTGCAGCTGGTACAGGTCGATGCGCTCGACGCCGAGGTTGCGCAGGCTCTGCTCGACCTGCTGTCTGAGGTACTCGGGCCGGCCGTTCGGCAGCCACACACCGGGGCCGGGCCGGGTGAAGCCGCCCTTCGTGGCGATGACCAGGTCGGCGGGGTAGGGGTGCAGCGCCTCCCGGATCAGCCGCTCGCTGACGGACGGGCCGTAGGAGTCCGCCGTGTCGATGAACGTCACCCCGAGCTCGGTCAGCCGGCGCAGCACCCGCACCGCCTCGCCCGGATCGCGTGGTTCGCCCCAGACACCGGGTCCGGTGATGCGCATCGCACCGAATCCCAGGCGGTGCACCGGAAGGTCACCGCCGAGCAGGAACGTGCCGGAAGCCGCTGCGGGGGCGGGAGTGGTGGTCAACGCGATTCCTTCTTTCCACAGGCGAGGGGATCCGGGAACGACGGCGGCAGGGCCGAGCCGACGCCGTGGACCAGCCTCCCACCGCGCCCACGGACGGCGCCCTCACCTATTCACGCGAGGGACGGGCGGACGCACCCGGCGGAGGATGGATCACCCCCACGGACGCTTGCCCACCAGCGAGAGAGGCACCACATGAACCACGTTGACCGAGGCGAGCCCTGGGTGTCGGCCCCGGCGGCACCGCTCTCCGGCGACCAGCTCAAGAAACTGGCGGCGCTCGGATCGGAGTTTCCGGCGAGCTCCGGCGAGCTCCTCTTCTCGGCGGGTGCCGGGTCCTACGACTTCTTCGTCGTCCTCGAGGGATCCGCGGACGTGGTCGACCGGATCGGGGAGCCGGACGAACGGCTGGTCGCGTCGTACGGGCCCGCGGAGTTCCTGGGCGAGATCGGCATGCTGACGGGTGAGCGCGCCCGCTTCGCCGGTGTCATGCGAACCCCTGGCCGGCTGCTGCGGGTTCCGGTCCGCCGGATTCTCCGGCTCGTCGCCCAGGACGCCGGCCTCAGTGAGTACATCCTGCGGACGTTCCTGGAGCGCCGGGCGAACCTGGTGCGAAGAGGCGCGGGACTCACGCTCATCGGTTCCCGGTACGACGAGAGGAGCCGGGCACTCCTCCAGTCGTTCTCGCTCGGCCGGACAGCCGTGCGCTGGCTGGACCTCGAGGAGCAGCCGGAGGCCGAGGCGCTGCTGCGTGAACTCCGGGTACCGGTGACCGACCTTCCCCTCGTCCTGGTCCCCGGCCGGCCTCTGCTGCGCAACCCGCAGCCGGCCGACATCGCCGCGGAGTTCGGGGAGCCGCCCGGCACGGTGGCCGACGACGGCCCCGAGGTCGGTGACCTGCTCGTCGTCGGCGGCGGCCCCGGTGGTCTGGCGGCGGCGATGTACGGTGCCTCGGAAGGGCTTCGGACCACTCTCATCGACGCGGCGGCCTTCGGCGGCCAGGCCGGTACGTCCTCCAGGATCGAGAACTACCTCGGTTTTCCGGCCGGGCTCTCGGGCGCCGAGCTGGCCACGCGGGGGACGATCCAGGCGGCGAAGTTCGGGGTCCGGCTGCACCGCAACGCCCGCGCGGCCGCCTTCGCCAGCAAGGCCGGCATCCATACCGTCACCTGCGACGACGGACGGACGTTCAGGGCGCGCGACGTCGTCATCGCCACCGGTGCCGACTACCGGCGCCTGGCCGTGCCCGGGATCGGCGACTGGGAAGGCAACGGCGTCCACTACTCGGCGACGGTCGCCGAGGCGGGGAACGCGCTCGGACGGCCCGTGGCCGTGATCGGCGGCGCCAACTCGGCGGGCCAGGCCGCCCTGTTCCTGGCCCGGACGTCCGACCCGGTGCACCTCCTGGTACGGGGACCCGACCTCGACCACTCGATGTCCCGCTACCTGATCGACGCGGTCACCTCCCATCCGGGGATCCGGGTACGCGTCCGGACGGAGGCGGTCGGCGTGCGGGCGGATTCCTCGGTCACCGGGCTCGACGTGGTGGACGGCACCACCGGGCGGCGCTCCGCCCTGGAGGTCGCCGCGGTCTTCGTGTTCATCGGCGCCACGCCGTGCACCGGCTGGCTGGGCGGCCGGCTCGCGACGGACTCCGGGGGCTTCCTGCTCACGGGACACGATCTCGACGCTCTCGCGGCCGGCCGTCGAGCGCCCTTTCCCTTCGAGACGAGTGTCCCCGGCGTGTTCTGCATCGGCGACGTGCGCAGCGGGAGTGTCAAGCGCGTCGCGACCGCGGTCGGTGAGGGTTCCGCGGCGGTACGGCTGGTCTTCGAGCGGCGCCGGGCCGACGGGGAGCACGTGTGGTGACCACCGTCGACGCACACGACGGAGCAGGGTCACCGCGCACGATTCCTCCGGTCTCACCTGTCCAGGTGATGCCGGTGAGCACCGGGCGTCGGAGACGATGCCCGCATCGGCGGCTTCGCGCCGCATCGACCGTACCGTCCACACCTGGAGGGCACATGCCCGTCTCGAAAGCACATGCGGCCTGGAACGGCGACATCCCCAGCGGGTCGGGGACCTTCACCGCCGGCGACAGCATCAGCGGGGGCGTGACGTACAGGTCCCGCTTCGAAGGCGGCCCCGGATCCAACCCGGAGCAGCTCATCGGTGCGGCTCACGCCACCTGCTTCTCCATGGCGCTCGCCAGCACGCTGGCCGGCGCCGGCTTCCCCGCCGAGTCGATCGAGACGGATGCCTCGGTGACCCTGCGGCCGGTCGACGGCACTCCCACGATCACGAGGATCGAGCTCGTGACGAGGGGCCGGGTCCCCGGGGTCGGGGAGGCCGAGTTCCGGGAGTTCGCCGCGTCGGCGAAGGCGAACTGCCCGGTCAGCCGGGCGCTGGCGGGTGTCCCCGAGATCACCCTGCAGGCGACGCTCGCCGACGGCTGAGCCGGGGCCCCCGGCTCAGCCGAGCGCGTCCATCAGGGCGGTGACGTGGGCGTCCAGCCGCTGCTCCACGGCTCGCGTGGTCAGCTCGGTCCGCCCCGCCTCCTGCCACGGCCGTGCCACCCACCGCACCGACGTCGAGAACCCCAGCGCGTCCAGCAGCCGCCAGTACAACCGCTCGTCCGCGGCCGCGGCCAGCGTCCCGCCGGCCTCCTCGTACGCCTCGGCGAACCGCAGACCCCACGCCGGGCCGTGCAGCATCGCGAGATTGGAGGAGCAGTGCGCCACATCGAGGTCCGCCGGACCCCAGGAGGTCTCCACCCAGTCGACGACCCCGGTGACACGGGGACCTGCCGGCCCCGGGGGCGGCACGTGGAACAGCACGTTGCCCGGCTGGAAGTCCCGGTGCAGGAACCGCCCTTCGTAGGGCGGCGGCGGCCGGCGGATCACGTCGGTCGCCGCGGCCCATGCCGTCGCGTCGGCGCCGTCCGGAGGGACCACGGCGTCGGCGGTCGTCCAGGCCCGGTACTCCCGGGGACGTTCGGCGGGCCGCAAGGCGTGGATCGCGACGAGCTGACGGGCCAGCAGGGGTACGCGTGCCTCCAGCCCCTGGTCGTCGAGGACCGTCCGGCCCGCCAGGTGTGTCATCAGGAGTGACGGGTGCTCGCAGTGCGCGGCGGTCGCGTCGACCGCGACCGGTCCGGGAGCCGGTACACCGGTGCCCGTGAGCAGGGCGAGGGTGCCGGCCTCGCGGTTCAGCATGTCCTCGGCGTGTGCCACGAAGGCCGGGTCGACGAAGGACCGCAGCACCAGGTCCCGGGTGCCTCCGTCGGACGCGCCGATGGTCAGCCGTCGCATCTCGGCGGTGATGCCGCCGTGCAGCGCCTCGGTTGCGACGATCCGTTCGCCGTCGTTCAGATACCGGCTCGCCCAGGCCAGGGTCGACGGCCGGACGGTCCCCGCGTCATCGTGGTCGATCACCGTGCCACCCCACCACCCGGACGGCGCCCCGTGCAAAGGGCTTTCGCCGGAGGCGACGGCGACGCCCCTCCGGCCGGGGGCGGCTACCGGACCAGTTCCCAGTCCTGGGAGCCGTCCGTGGTCGCCGTCTGCAGGGTGAGCTGCCCGCCGGCGGTTGCTCCGGTCAGGTACAGGCTCGTGTTCTTGACCGACTGCAGCTTGTAGAGGCCGTCGCTGGTCCTGACGAGGTTCCAGCTGCCGGTGGAGCTGTTGTCGACCCACTGGCCGATCTTCTGTCCGGCCGTCGCGTTGCCGGTCCAGATCGCGGCCGCGCGGCCGCCCGACTTGTTGAGCAGCGTGGTTCCGCCGCCGGGCTCGGTCACCACGTGCCAGAACTGGGTGTCGGGGTTGGCCGCGGAGCCCGGGTCCTCCAGGCGGACGTCGGGCACGTCACCGTTGCCGAGGTTGGCGTCGTTGGTCTTGTTGCCGGTGCCGATGACCTGGTCGGTCTTGCGGTTGAACAGCTGGTAGTAGGTGCCGGCCGAGTTGCCGAGGTCCGTCTCGGCGTAGGCGATCGTCGAGGTCCCCTGGTTGTTGAGGATCACCAGACGGCCCGTGTCGTCGACGTACTGGAGGTCGCGGCTGTAGCCGGCCTTCGAGGTGGTCTGGTACTCCTTCCAGGTGCCGTCGCTGCGTCCGGTCTGGTTGACCCAGACGCTCGCGCTGCCGGCCGCGTTGTAGACCAGGCGGCCACCCGGCAGCCGGATGAGGACCGGGCTGCCGCCGGTCGCCAGGGTGCGGGAGCCGGTGTCGACCGGCAGGGAGTTGACGCCGGTTCCGGTGGCGGACCCCTTGAAGAACTCCAGCGGGTTGCTTGCGATCTGGTAGCGCGTGTTGGCGCCGCCGCCCCAGTACTCGTAGGTGATCATCCACTTGCCGTCGGTGGTGCGGACCACGTTCGCCATGCCGGGACGGCCGCCGCCGATCTCCGACTTGCCGCTTCCCATGTCCTGGGTCAGCCCGGCGATGTCGACGACCGGGTCGCTCCACTGCGCCGCCTGACCGTCCCACGTCCTGTGCGCGAGGATCTGGCCCTGCGAGTCCGTGGCGGTGTCGTTGGCGGAGTCGAGGGTGGCGGCTCCGGTGGTCGCGTCGAAGCCGGTGTAGTCGTTCTCGTCGGAGTAGTAGCAGACGAGCTTGCCCTTGTAGACCATCAGGTACGGCTCCCAGACCGGGTCCACCTGGTGGTTGGTGTTCGCCGAGGAGAAGTTCTGGCCCACGGCGCCCGCGCTGCCGCCCTGCCAGCCGCCGGTGGCGACGACGTTCTCGACCTTCCAGGTGGCCCCGTTGTCCGTGCTGGAGTACAGCGCGATCGCCACGTCCTTGCGGTCACCGTCGTTGGTGGGCGTCCAGCTCGGGTCGGCCGCCTTGTGCTCCTTGTAGTAGTAGTCGTCGCCCGATACGACGTCGGCCAGCAGCAGGGTGCCCTGCTTCAGGTTGCCCACGTCCTGCGGCAGGACGTACAGGTACGGGTTCGTCCAGTTGCTGGTGTACTTCGCGTACTTCGTGTCGCTGGACAGATAGGCCGGTGCCTTCACCTCGGACAGCGACTGCCATGTCGTCCCGTCGTCGTCGCTCTTGTAGACAGGAAGGGTCTGCCCGTCGGCGCTGCCCGAGGCCGGGACCGTGGACTTCTCGAACGACGCGACCAGCCGGCCGTTCGGCAGCTGTGCCGACTTCGGGTAGATCGCGCAGTTCCCCCGGCCCTTGAGGCACGCCTCGCTGCCGAGCTGGTAGATGGTCCCGCCCGTCGGAGCGTACGCCTGGGCGCCGCCGGACGCGGGGATCGCCAGCAGTGCCGCGGCCGCGACGGCGGCTCCCAGCAGGTTTCTCACTCTTTTTCTCTGCACAGCCTCTCCTTTGAGGTTGGTGGTCCTCGGGGTGACACCGACGGGCCTTCGTCCTAGACCCTCGCCCCGTCGGAATTCGCGGCGACGAACACCCTCACGTCCCAGGCAGCCAGCTCGATCGCGGTGCCCGCGGGGACGGGAGTGCCGTCGAGAACATCGGTCAGCTCGACGGGAGCCGCGACCCGCGCGGGCTCCCAGCTCCAGTTGTGGATCACGTGCACCCTGCGGCCGTCCGGGGCCGTGCCCGTGGTGGCGGTGACGGACGCCGGAAGGTCCTCCCATCCGCTGCGCGGGGCGGGCGCCAGCCAGTCGGCGAGGGCCCGGGCGAGACCGCGCCCGGGGGCGGTGCCGACGCAGGTGATCCGTCCCTCGCCGTGACGGCGGGTGGTGATCGCCGGCCACCTGCCGAAGTGGGGGTGGTCGTAGTGTGCGAGGGCCTCGGCGTCGTGCGCGGTCAGGCCGTCCGCCCAGTGCGTGGCCGTCGCGTCCGCGGGGAGGTCGAGCGGGCCGCCGGGGGTGGCGGTGACCGTGATGCCGGCGGTCAGGTTGCTGAACTCGTCGTACGTCACGCCCGCCGCGGCGGCGAGGCCACCGGGGGCCGGCTCCGGCCGGGCCCGTGCCTCGTGGTCGGCGTAGGCCGTCCGCGGGCCGAGGACGAGATGGCCGCCGGCGTGGGCGTAGGCGGCGAGCCAGTCCACGGTGGTGTCGTGGGCGAGGTACAGGGCGGGCACCACCAGGACCGGGTGACGCCGGGCCGCTTCGGCGGGTGCCATGCCCTCCCGGTCGCCGTCCGGGTCGTGGAGCTGCCGGACGTGGACGATGCGGACCTGCCGGCCGGCGTCGAAGGCACCTCGGTAGAAGGGGTCGAAGATGCGGTGGTAGGAGGCCGGGTCCGGTTCGCCGTCGGCGGTCGCCAGGGGCGGGTACTTCTGCATCAGCCACTTGTTCGGCGTCGAGTAGACCATCGTGATGTCGGCGTCCGGCTCCAGGCCTGCGACGAGCGGGCCGGCCTTTTCGAACTCCGCGCCCAGTCGGGCGATTTCGGCGTACGTCCGACCCGGGCGGCCGCTGTGCGGGAGGACGCCGCCCCAGTAGGTCTCGGCGCCGAAGCGCAGGGTCTGCCACTGCCAGTACTCGATCATCCGGGCGCCGCGCGCCACATGGGCCCAGGCGGCCTGGCGCCACTGGCCGTCGAATCCGGGGCGGTTGTCCCAGGGGTAGCCGATGGAGTTCGCGTTGGTCTCGGTGACCAGGAACGGCTCCTGGCGTGAGGAGAACATCCAGTCCGCGGTCTGGTACATCGACCAGACTCCGGTGGTCTTCCAGATCTGTTGGTGCTCGTCGGGTGTGGGATCGGGGAGCAGCAGGCCGTCCTGCATGTCGTAGTACGGGTTGCCGGACGCGATGTCGAGGCGGTCCGACAGCTCGTCGTCCTCCACGCCGCCTCTCGTGTAGGAGATGCAGGTGGTGACGAACTGCTCCGGCCGGGCGTACTCGCGCACGATGTCGGCCTGCCAGCCGATGAACTCGGTGACCTGGCGGGCCTGGAACTCCCGCCAGGCGACGTCGTACTGGGGCTGCACGTTGCCGTCCGGGGTCCACAGGTCGGCCCAGGTGGACAGGCGGTGCGACCAGTAGACGAGGCCCCACTCGCGGTTGAGGGCCTCGACGTCCCGGTACTTCTGGCGCAGATGGTCGACGAACCGCTCGAACACGCCCCGGTTGTGCAGCAGATGCAGTCCCGGTTCGTTGTCCACCTGCCATCCGATGACCGCGGGGTGGTCGTAGTACCGTTCGGCGATCTTCCGGATCACGCGCTCGGCGTGGAACTTGAACGCCGGGTGGGTGATGTCCACCTCCTGGCGGGCGCCCCAGCCGATCCGCTCGCCCGTGCGCAGTTCGCCGGTGATCTCCGGGTACTGCCGGGCCAGCCACGGCGGCACGGCGTACGTCGGGGTGCCGAGGATCACGGAGATGCCGCGCTCGTGGGCGCCGTCGAGGACGGGTTGCAGCCAGTCGAGGTCGAACCGTCCGTTCTCCGGCTCCCAGGTCGACCAGACCGACTCCCCGACGCGGATGACGGTGAAGTGCGCGTCGGCCATCAGGTCGAGGTCGGTCTTGAGCTGTTCTTCGGGCTGCGTGCCGCCGTAGGCCGGCGTGTACTCGTGGTAGTAGGCAGCGCCGAACAGGACACGGGCGGGCAGGACCGCCATGGAGGGACCTCCAAGAGGGGGGATGGGAGAAGGAGCAGGGTGTGGTCGGCGGCGCTTACTGTTTGACACCGCCGGCGGCCAGGCCGCTCTGCCAGTACCGCTGGAGCATCAGGAAGGCCACGACGAGGGGGATGACCGAGATCAGCGAGCCGGTCACGACGAGCGCGAGCATGTCGCTGCTGGCGCCGGCCCCGCCGTTCTGGGCCTGGGCCGCCCAGGAGGAGAGCCCGACGGTGACGGGGTACAGCTTCGGGTCGTTGAGCATGATCAGCGGCAGGAAGTAGTTGTTCCAGGTCGCCACGAGCGTGAAGAGGACGACCGTCACCAGCCCCGGTGCCAGCAGCCGCAGGGCGATCCGGACGAAGATCCGCAGCTCTCCGGCACCGTCGATCCGAGCGGCCTCCAGAAGGCTGTCGGGTACGGCGTCCGCCGCGTAGATGCGCATCAGGTAGAGGCCGAACGGGCTGACGAGCGAGGGCAGGACGATCGCCCAGGGGGTGTTGACCAGTCCCACCTTCGCGAAGAGCAGGTAGGTCGGGATCGCCAGTGCCGTGGTCGGGATCATGATGGCGCCGAGGACCAGGTTGAAGGCCGTGCCGTTGCCCCGGAACCGGTACTTGGCGAAGCCGTACCCGGCCGCGGTGGCCAGCAGTGCGGCGCCGAGCGCGCTGCCGACCGAGTACAGGACCGTGTTGAGCAGCCAGTGCAGGAAGACGCCGTCGTCGTAGGTCAGGGTCTGCCTGATGTTCGCCGGCAGTCGCGGGCTGTGCGAGAACCACAGGCCGAAGCTGTTGAACAGGTCCTGGGTGCTCTTGGTCGAGGCGACGGCGAGCCAGAACAGCGGCAGGAGGAAGTAGGCGAGTACGGCCAGCATGACGATCGTCAGCGGGGTGCTGCGGCGTCGGACCGGGGAGCGGCGCCCGTGCGGGACCTTGGTCGCCCGTCGGGACACGGTGGCCCCGGAGGCTGTGGTGGGCGCGGTCGCGGGGGGCCGCCGGGTCGAGGACTGGGAGACGACCGTCACGAGGTCCTCCTGCGGTTCGCGGTGATCAGCACGGCGTAGGAGAAGACCACGATGACCAGGCCCAGCAGGAAGGAGACCGCGGCCGCGTAGTTCACCTGCTGTCCGGTGAAGGCGAGGGTGTAGGCGTAGAGGTTCGCGGTGTACGAACTGTCGATCACGTCGGGGGCGATGGTCTGCAGCAGCTTGGGCTCGTTGAACAGCTGGAAGCTGCCGATCACCGAGAACAGCAGGGTCAGCAGGAGCGCCGGCCGGAGCGCGGGCAGCTTGACCGACCAGGCGATGCGCCAGGCGCCGGCGCCGTCCACGGCGGCCGCCTCGTACAGCTCACCCGGTATGGTCCGCAGCGCGGCGTAGAGAATGATCATGTTGTAGCCGACGAACTCCCAGGTCACCACGTTCGCCAGGCTGCCCAGCAGCCAGGTGTCGCTGAGGAAGTGCGGGACCGGCACGTCGAGCTTGCGGCCCAGTTGGGCGAAGGGGCCGAAGTCGGGGCCGTAGAGGTAGCCCCACATGAGGGTCGCGACGACGCCGGGTACCGCGTACGGGACGAAGATGCCGAGCCTGATGACCCTGGCGAATCGCAGCAGGCCGCTGTCGAGCGCGAGCGCGAAGAGCAGGGCCAGCAGCAGCATCACGGGGACCTGGATCGCGAAGAACGCCGCGACCCGCAGGAGACCTTCCCTCAGCTGCGGGTCCTTCAGGGCGGTCACGTAGTTGTCCAGCCCGACGAACGTCGTCCCGCCGATGAGGCGTTCCTGGAACAGGCTGAGATAGGCGGCGTAGCCGAGCGGGGTCAGGAACAGCAGCACGAACAGCACCATGAACGGTGCGATGAACAACGGGCCTGCCGCACCGTGGCGCAGGCCACCGAGCCGGCGGCGCTGCGGCCCTGCTCGGCGCGGGTCCTCGGTGGAGGCCGCGGTCATGGCGGTCATCAACGGGCCTTTCTGGATGTCGGGAGGGCCGGCCGCGGGTCCCGCGGCCCGGGCGGCGAGCGCCGGGGCCGGAGCCGGGACCCGCCGGCGCTCACGCGGACCTGACGGTGAAGCCCTGGCCCTTGGCGTAGGTGGTGAGCCGCTGCTGCCAGGCGTCGAGGGCGGCCCCGCTGTCGGTCTTGTCGGCGAGGGACTTTCCGACGGTCTCGGTCCAGTCGGTGGCGGCCTGGTCGAGGAAGGGGGGCCACTGGAAGTCGTCGCTGACCGTGTCGCCGATGCCGGCGAAGACCTGGTTCACCTTCTGGCCGCCGTAGAAGGACGGCGTGGCGCCGGCGAAGGACGGGTCGGCGAGCAGGGCCTTGGTCGCGGGGAAGAACGACTGCTCGGTCGCGAACATCTTCGCGCTCGCGGGGTCGCTGTTGAGGAACTGGGCGAACTGCGCGGCGGCGACGGGGTTCTTGGTCGAGCGGATGACCGCGCTGGTCGATCCGCCCCAGTTCCCGGACGCGGGGCTCGACGCGTCCCACTGCGGCAGCGGGGCGGCCCGCCACTTGCCCGCCGTGGCCTTGGCGGAGCCGGAGAGGAACGCCGGCCCCCAGGCGGCGGTGATCCAGGTGGCGTACCTGCCCTTGTTGAGGCCGGCGTACCAGGCGTCCGTGAAGTCCGGGTCGGTGCTGATGACGCCCTCCTTCGCGAGGCCGCCCCAGTAGGTGCCGAGCTTCTTGGAGACCGCGTCGTTCACGTCGATGGTGATGTCGCTCTTGCCGGAAAGGGCGTAGGGGTGGGCGCCCGCCTGCCAGAGCAGGCCGTGCCAGGCCGCGGCCTCGTTCGCCGCGAGGTTGGTCAGGTAGACGTCCGGGTCGGCCTTGTGCAGCTTGCGCGCGGCGGCGGCGAAGTCGTCCCAGGTCGTCGGCGGCTTGATGCCGTGCTTGTGGAAGATGTCCTGCCGGTACAGCATGCCGAGCGGGCCGGTGTCCTGCGGGATCGCCCAGATCTCACCGTTGGGGCCGCCGACCTGTGCCCAGGTCCAGTCCACGAACGCGCTCTTCAGGCCGGTGGCGCCGTAGGGGCTCAGGTCCAGCAGGCTGTCCGTGATGGTGAACGTGGGGATCGCCTGGTACTCCACCTGTGCCAGGTCCGGGGCGCCCTTGCCGGCCTTGATCGCCGTACGCAGCTTGGTGTAATGGGCCACGCCCTGACCGGCGTTGACGACCTTGACCTTGACGGCCGGGTACTTCTTCTCGAAGAGGGCGACCTCCTTGTCGATGTTCGGGACCCAGGTCCAGAAGGTGAGTTCGGTCGGCGTCTTCATCGCCTTGTCGATGTCGGCCTGGGACAGCGGCTTGGCGGTGCTGCCGCCGCTGCCCCCGCTGCCGCTACCACCGCTGCAGGCGGACAGTGCGACGCCGAAGGTCGCCGCCCCCACGGCGGCGAGGAATCCGCGACGGCTCGGGGAGGAGGGCGTGACGAAGGATCTGGGCATGGTGGACTCCCGCCGGTTGGGCGAAGGTGAGGGCATGCCTGCGGCGGCATGCCGGGCAAGGGAACGCAGGGAGGTGACGACCGGGACTTCGAGGTCGGTGCGGGGAAGGCCACGTCGTCATCGGCTGCTCCCGGCTCGCAGCGCGGATGGCGGACCACGAGGGGGAGGGCGGTCGGAGCAGGCGCCGATACAGCGGCCCGCTCGGCGAGAAGGAGAACGTGCGGTGCCCGAGTCCCTGCGGGCGGCTGAGCCGGCATGGCAGGGAGGGGCGAACCGGGCAGCGGCCTGTGCGGCGGCTGCGCAGGTGTGACAGGTGCGGCCCGGAATCCGTGCTCTGGGCCTACTGGGGCTGAAGCCGATCAGGAACGGTCGGATGGACCTCCACTCGGGGGCGTGGCCTTCGCGGCACGACGGGGGCGGGTGGCGGAGCGCCGTGCCCCGCCCGGATCGGTCCGGGCCGGAGCGGGCGCGGTCGATGCGCGAAGGACGAGCTCGACGGGCGGGTCGTTGGCCGGGGGCAGGTCGGCGCCGGGCTTCTCGATGGCGTGGACGAGAAGTCTCAGCCCCTCCTGGGCCACGGCGTCGAACGGCTGACGCACGGTGGTCAGCGGCGGGGTCACGAACGCGGCCACCGGAATGTCGTCGAATCCGACGACGCTGACGTCGTCCGGCACGGTGCGGCCGGCCTCCGCCAGCGCGCGCATGAGGCCGATGGCCATGTCGTCGTTGGCGGCGAACACCGCGGTCACGTCGGGATCCGCGGCGAGTACCCGGCCCGCCGCGTAACCCGATGCGGCGGACCAGTCGCCCTCGACGAGCGACGGCTCGTCGCGGCCTCGTGACTCCAGTGCCTCACGCCATCCCCGCAGGCGGTCGCGGGCGGCATACCAGCGCTGCGGCCCCGCGAGGTGGTGGACGGTCCGGTGTCCGAGGTCCAGGAGATGCTCGGTGGCCGCCCGTGCCAGCAGGTCGGCGCCGACGCCGGCGGCCACGGTGCCCGGGGCCGTCGTGGCCACGGGCGCGCCCAGGACCAGCACCGGTACGCGCACGTCGGTGGGGACCGCTCCCCCGTCCGCCTCCTCGTCGATCGGCTCGGAGATGACGATGCCGTCCACGCCCTGTTCGAGGAGCGAGTCGATGGCTCCGCCGACGCCCCCCGGGTCGCCCTCCAGGGTGTTGACCACACGGAGCGCGTAACCGGTGACCCGGGCGGCCCGCTCGATGCCGATGAGAAGTGACGCGGGTCCGTACAGTGCCGTCCCGAGCGTCACCACGCCGATGGATCGGGTCCGGCCGGAGGCCAGTGCCCGGGCCGCGTGGTTCAGCCGGTAGCCGAGTTCGTCGGCCGCGTCGAGAACGCGCTTGCGCACCTCTGCCGAGACGTACGCCTCGTCGTTGAAGACCCGCGACACCGTCTTCTGCGACACGCCGGCCAGCCGGGCCACATCCACGCTCCGGGGCGCGCCGGAGACGCCGGCCCGTCCTGCCGATGGCGTCATGATGTCTCCCGATGGCCGCGTTCCGCGCCGGTTGCCCCGACGACCTGACTACGCAGCCATGTCTACGCAGTCAGAAGATGTCCGTCAAGAGTGCGGAACATATTCGTCATATGGCGTTCCCGTGTTCGGCACCGCTCCGCGAACACCCCGTCGACCTCGCGCCCGGCACGAGTTCGCCGGGCGCTGCTTCCCGGTCGGGCAGCTCGCACACCCCACCCTCGCGCGGCGGCACCCGATGGGCCGGGGCGCCGGATCGGCTCGGCGAGAAACGTGCGCGAGACCTCTTGACGGCCGAAATATGACTGCGTAGACATGACTGCGCAGTCGGTGATGACTGCGCAGTCAGCCATCCGCCGGCTCCACACCACCCCTCAGTCCCAGCTCACTACCCGGTGACGCGTCGTGGGTTCCCCTCACCGGCCAGTGACCGAAATATCGAATGAAATCGAATGAAATCGAATGAAGGGCGCCATCGTGGTGACCGTCGAACACAAGGACCACCAGCACGCCGATCAGTTCGTCGTGGGTGTGGACTTCGGGACGCTCTCCGGGCGGGCTGTGGTGGTCCGGGTGAGCGACGGCGCGGAGCTGGCGGTCGGCGAGTACGCCTACCCGCACGCGGTCCTCGACCGCGAGCTGCCCGACGGAACCCCGCTGCCCCCCGACTGGGCGCTGCAAGTGCCGGGCGACTACATCGGCGTCCTGCGCCACGCGGTCCCCGAGGCGCTGGCCGGTTCCGGGGTTCGGCCCGAGCAGGTGATCGGTATCGGAACGGACTTCACCGCCTGCACGGTCCTGCCCGTGCGCTCCGACGGCACCCCCCTGTGCGAAGTGCGGGGACTCTCCGGCCGCCCGCACGCCTACGTCAAGCTCTGGCGCCACCACGCCGCGCAGGGCCAGGCCGACCGGATCAACGCCCTGGCCGCGGAGCGCGCGGAGCCCTGGCTGGAGCGGTACGGCGGCCGGATCTCCTCGGAGTGGGAGTTCGCGAAGGCCCTCCAGCTGCTGGAGGAGGACCCGGAGGTCTACGACCTCACCGACCGCTGGGTCGAAGCGGCGGACTGGATCGTCTGGCGCCTGTGCGGGACGTACGTCCGCAACGCCTGCACCGCCGGGTACAAGGGCCAGTTCCAGGACGGCTGCTACCCCCCGGCCGACTACCTCGCCGCCCTGAACCCCGCGTTCGCCGACTTCGTGACCGACAAGCTGGACCAGCCGGTCGCCGAGCTCGGCTCCCTGGCCGGACGGCTCACGGCGGAAGCGGCCGCATGGACGGGACTGCCGGAGGGCATCGCGGTCTGTGCCGGCAACGTGGACGCCCATGTGACGGCGCCGGCCGCCACCGCGGTCGAACCCGGCCGGATGGTGGCCATCATGGGCACGTCCACCTGCCATGTCATGAGCTCCGACCGGAAGGGCACGGTGCCGGGCATGTGCGGGGTCGTCGACGGCGGCATCCTGCCCGGTCTGTGGGGCTACGAGGCCGGTCAGAGCGGAGTCGGTGACATCTTCGCCTGGTTCCTGCGCACGGGGTTCCCCGCCGAGTACGCCGAGCGGGCCAGGCTCATGCAGCGCACCCCGCACGAGTACCTGACCGAACTCGCGTCGAGGCAGAGGGTGGGCGAGCACGGCCTGATCGCCCTGGACTGGCACAGCGGCAACCGGTCCGTCCTGGTCGACCACGATCTCAGCGGCGTGGTGCTGGGTCTCACGCTGTCCACACGCCCGGAGGACGTCTACCGCGCCTTGCTGGAGGCGACCGCCTTCGGCACCCGCACCATCATCGAGGCCTTCGAGTCGTCCGGGGTCCCGGTCCAGGAGCTGATCATCGCCGGCGGACTGACCAGGAACGCGCTGCTCATGCAGATCTACGCCGACGTCACCCGCCGCCCGCTCGGCGTCATCGACTCCGCGCAGGGTCCCGCCCTCGGCGCGGCCATGCACGCCGCGATCGCGGCCGGCGCGTATCCCGACATCCGGGCCGCGGCACACGCGATGGGCAGTGCCCGTCCCGGCGTGTACCTGCCCGACCCGGACCGGGCCGCCGCCTACGACCGTCTGTACGCCGAATACCGGCTGCTGCACGACCACTTCGGTCGTGGCGCCAATGACGTCATGCACCGGCTGCGCCGGATCCGGGCCGAAGCCTCCGCCTGAACGCGTGACTCCCCGCGGTTCGCGGCCCCCTGCACTCCCCTCTGAAAGGACACCTCATGGAGAGCGACTCCACGTACCAGCTCCCGGGCGAGATCTGGTTCCTGACCGGCAGCCAGGGCCTGTACGGCGAGGAGACCCTGACCCAGGTCGCCCACCAGTCCCAGCGCATAGCGGAGCGGCTGGACGCGAGCGCCGAGATCCCCCTGCGCATCGTGTGGAAGCCGGTCCTCACCGACTCCGATTCCATCCGCCGGCTCTGCCAGGAGGCCTCCTCCTCCGACACCTGCGTCGGTGTGATCCTCTGGATGCACACCTTCTCCCCGGCCAAGATGTGGATCGCCGGGCTCAGCGCCCTGGACCGGCCCGTGCTCCATCTGCACACCCAGTACAACCTGTCGCTGCCCTGGTCGAGCATCGACATGGAGTTCATGAACCTCAACCAGGCCGCCCACGGGGACCGCGAGTTCGCGCACATCGGGTCCCGCCTCGGGGTGAACCGCAAGATCGTGGCCGGTCACGCCAGCGACGCCCGCGTCCAGAGCCGCGTGGCCGCCTGGTGCCGGGCCGCCGCGGGCCGCCACGCTTCGCGCACCCTGAGGCTGGCCCGCTTCGGCGACAACATGCGCGACGTCGCCGTGACGGAGGGCGACAAGGTCGAGGCCCAGCTGCGGTTCGGCTTCTCCGTGAACACCTACGGCGTGAACGATCTGGTCGAGGTCGTCGACGCCGTCGAGGAGAAGGCGGCGGCCGAGCTCGCCGCGAGCTACGTCGACGAGTACGACGTCCGTCCCATTCTCCGGCCGGACGGCGTCCGCCACGACGCGTTGCGGTACGCCGCACGCCTGGAACTCGGTCTGCGTACGTTCCTGGACGAGGGCGGTTTCACCGCCTTCACCACCAACTTCGAGGACCTCGGCGGCCTGCGCCAGCTGCCCGGACTCGCCGTCCAGCGGCTGATGGCCGACGGATACGGCTTCGGCGGCGAAGGCGACTGGAAGACCTCCGCCCTGCTGCGCACGATGAAGGTCATGGGCTCCGGGCAGCCCGGCGGCACCAGCTTCATGGAGGACTACACCTACCACCTCGGACCGGGCGAGCCGCGCATCCTCGGCGCCCACATGCTGGAGGTCTGCCCCTCCATCGCGGCCGGCCGCCCCAGCTGCGAGATCCACCCGCTGTCGATCGGCGGCCGCGAGGACCCCGTCCGTCTGGTCTTCGACGCCGCCCCCGGCCCCGCCGTGGTCGTCGGCCTCTCCGACCTGGGTGATCGCTTCCGTCTCACCGTGAACACCGTGGACGTGGTCGCGCCCGGCCGGCCTCTGCCCCAGCTCCCGGTGGCCAGGGCCGTGTGGCAGCCGCGCCCGTCACTCGCCGAATCCGCCGAGAGCTGGCTGCTCGCCGGTGCCCCGCACCACACCGTGCTCAGCTCGGCCGTCGGCATCGAGACGCTCACCGACTTCGCCGCCATGACCGGCGTCGAACTGCTCGTCATCGACGAGAACACGAGCACCGAGCAGTTCGCCAAGGAGATCCGCTGGAACGCCGCCTACCACCGGCTCGACCAGTCGCTGTGAGCACCCCGCCCTCGGACGGGACCGTCCCGTCACCGCAGCAAGAACAAGGAGCACCGATGACCCTCACCGTACGGGACGGCCTGCGGCAGGAGGTGCTGGCGGCGAATCTGGCCATACCCCAGGTCGGTCTCGCCACCCTGACCTGGGGCAACGTCAGCGGAGTCGACCGTGAGGCGGGGGTGTTCGTCATCAAGCCCTCGGGGGTTGCCTACGACGACCTCTCCATCGACAGCCTGGTCACCGTACGGCTGGCCGACGGCGCGGTCGTCGACGGCGACCTGCGCCCCTCCACCGACACCGAGACCCACCGCTGCCTGTACCTCGCGTTCCCCTCCGTCGGCGGAGTCACCCACACCCACTCCACCCACGCGGTCGCCTTCGCCCAGGCGCGCCGGGACATTCCCGTCCTGGGCACCACCCACGCCGACACCTTCAACGGCCCCGTCCCGTGCACTCCGGACCTCACCGCGGAGCAGTGCGCCACGGACTACGAGTACAACACCGGCCGTGTCATCGTGGATCTGCTGAAGTCGGACGACCGGGCGGCAGCCGAGGTACCCGCCGCGCTGGTCGCCAACCACGGCCCGTTCACCTGGGGTGCGAGCGCGCGCAAGTCCCTGGAACACGCGATCATCTGCGAAGCCGTCGCCGACATCGCCATCCACACCCTCGCCCTGATCCCCACCGCCCCGCCGCCCCGCCATCTCCTGGAACGCCACTACACCCGCAAACACGGCCCCGGCGCGTACTACGGCAACCCGCAGGTGACGGCCCCGGCCCGCACGCGGGGTTGATCGCCATCGGCGCGGCCCCGGCTGGAAACACCGGCAGCAGGCTCTCGACGCACGCGAGTACCGGCTTCGAGCGGATCACCGCCTACGCCGCAACGGCCCTACGCCGCAGCGGCCCTACTCCGACTGCGCAGGCCGGTCCATGGGCCGCAGCAGCCGGAGAATCATCTCGACGGTGCGCTCGACGGGGTGGGTCCGCACGATGACGGTCGAGAGCAGCGTACGGGTCAGGACCGCGGCAAGGAGCATGTCGAAGACGTCGTCCGGATCCACGGCCGGGTCGACGCTGCCGGGTGGAGCGGCGCGCAGGATGTCCTCGAACTGAGGCCGCGCCGACACCCGCAGATACAGCTCCGGTGAACGGGCGCGCTCCGAGGCCTGATGGTGCGCGAGGAGTCCGGCCGCGGCCGCGCGCGCGGCCGGGGCGCCGAAGGCCGCCAGGTAGGCACCGATGAAGCGGCGCAGATCGCGCCGGAGATCCCCCGTCGGCTGCACGCTCAGTGGGCTCAGCCCGGGGAACGTGGCCTCCTCGATCAGCTCGATCCTTGACGGCCAGCGCCGGTAGACGGCCGAGGCGTGCACACCGGACTGCTCCGCGACGGCCTGGATCGTCGTCGCGTCGAAGCCGCGTCGGACGAGCAGTTCGCGCGTTGCCGTGAGAGCCCGTTCGTTGATGCTCATGTCACGTGGGCGGCCCGGGCGACGGCGAGGCTCTTCCATGCCGGCGATTGTATTGAACAGTCACTGACCAGGTCCTGCCCGGCAGTCGAAGCCGACTGCCCTTCCTTGATTATAGGAGGCCGTCTTCTGTAATTCCCGCGGTGGCGCTACAGTCCCGGAGAACGGACTGCGGAGGAGACGCTGATGCGTGCTGCTGTGCTACGTGGCGGAACGGTCGAAGTGCGAGACATCGAGGACCCTGTTCCCGGACCGGGCCAGCTCCTCGTCCGCTCGCTCGCGTGCGGTGTCTGCGCGTCGGACCTTCACTTCATGGACCATCCGGAGGCGGGTGCCGACGACGACAGCGGAATGTCGACCTACGACCAGGACGTCGACATCGTCATGGGCCACGAGTACTGCGCCGAAGTCGTGGACTACGGTCCGGACACCGAGCGCCGGATCCCCGTCGGCGCGCGCGTCAGCTCCCTGCCGGTGCTGACCACCCCCGCCGGCCGAAGGATCATCGGGCAGAACCCCGAGTCGCCCGGCGCGTTCGGCGAGTACTTCCTGGTGACCGAGGCCATCACCCGGGTCGTGGACTCGGACCTCCCGAGCGGGATCGTCTGTGTCGCCGACGCGTTGTCGGTCGGCTGGTCAGCCGCCTCGCGCGCCCGGGTGACGCCGAAGGAGGTACCGCTCGTCATCGGCTGCGGCGCCATCGGGCTGTCGGTGATCGCGCGGCTCAGAAGCCTTGGCGTGGGCCCGGTCGTGGCGGTGGACTTCGTGGCGTCACGGCGTGCCACCGCACTGGCCATGGGGGCCGACGTGGTCGTCGATCCGGCCACGGTCTCGGCGTACGGGGCGTGGCACGACGTGGCCCACGCCCGCGGGCCGGGCGGGTCGGTGCAGGACACGACAGCGCTGCGCGGTCGACCGGGCTGTGTCGTGTTCGAGTGCGTCGGTGTTCCGGGCGTCCTCGACTCGATCATCAAGGGATGTGTGCCCGGCACCCGCATCTTCTCCGTCGGCGGGCCGCCCGAAGGCGACCACCTGCACACCCTGACCGCGAAGCGGAAGGGCCTGAACATCCAGTTCGGCGGCGGCCCGTCGATGGCCCACTGGGACGAGGCGTTCGAAGCGGTCTGCTCGGGCGGCCTCGATGTCACGCCGATGCTGGGCGGCGCAGGAACCGTCGCGCTCGACGACGTGCCCGCCGCGCTCGACGCGGCCCGCGACGCGAACGGCCCCGCCCGCGTCGTCGTACCCGGGGAGCTGTGACCGATGAGCGACACCGGTGAACTCGCCGAGCTGCGCGCCACGGTGGAGACGCTGGCGACGAAGGTGCGCGCCCTGGAGGACCAGGTCGAGATCATGCAACTCGTCGCCCAGTACGGGCCCGCGGTCGACAGCGGTTCGGGGGAGGCCGCGGCAGCGCTGTGGACCGACGACGGCATCTTCGACGCCCTCCCCCATCTGCGCATGGAAGGCCGGGACGACATCGTCGGCACGGCGCCGGCCACCAGAGCCTGATCCACAAGGGCTGCGGTCACGTCCTGACCGCGCCCCACATCGTCGTCGACGGCGACCGCGCCACCGGCCGCAGCCATGCGCTGCATCTGCGCTGGGACGCCGAGGCAGGCCGTTTCTGGGTGTTCCAGGTGTCCGCGAACACCTGGCGCTGGGCGCGCACCCCGCAGGGCTGGCGCATCACCGAGCGCATCAACGCCAACCTCGACGGCAGCGCCGAACACCGCGGAATGCTCACGCCGCCCGGCCCCCGCGGCCGCCTGGAGGACGAGTGAAGATCGGTTTCATCGGCCCGGGCCGTATGGGCCGGCCGATCCTCGACCGCCTGCTGGCCGCGGATCACGACGTCACCGTGTGCGTACGCCGCCCGAAGGCCCGGGCGACGGCCGAGGCCGACGGGCTGACCTGTGCCGACACGGTCGGGGCAACAGTGCGCGACGCCGACGCGGTGTTCGTCGTCGTGCTGAACGACGAGCAGGTGCGATCGGTCTGCCTCGGTTCCCGGGGTACGGGAGCCTCGGACGGAGCCACCGCCGTCATGAAACCGGGCGCGACGCTCGTCCAGCACACCACCTCCGCCCCCGCGACCGCACAACTCCTCGCCGAGGCGGGCGCGAGCCGCGGGATCAGGGTGCTCGACGCCGCGCTCTCCGGCAGCCCGCAGGACATCGCCGCGGGCCGGCTCACCCTGTGGGTGGGCGGGGACGAGGCCGTGCTGGACGCCATGCGTCCCGTGCTGGAGACGTATGCCTCGCCGGTCATGTCCGTGGGGCCGGTCGGCAACGGTCAGTGGGTCAAGCTCGTCAACAACGCGCTGTTCGTGGCACAGGTGGGTCTCGCGATCGACGCGGTTCGCCTTGCCGGCTCGCTGGGGATCGAGGAGCGGGCGATCCTGGCCGCCGTGCAGCACGGCAGCGGCGCCAGCCGAGCGCTCGGCGTCGTCGCCGGCGGCGGCTCGGTCGACACGGTCGCGGAGCGTCTCGCGGACCTGATGAGCAAGGACATCACCGTGGTGCGCGAGGTCGCGGCGGACGCGGGAGCGGACCTCGGAATCATCGGGCGAGTCCTGTCCTCGGACGCGGTCGAAGGGAAAGTGCTCCGTTCGGCCGACCGCGACTCCTCCACATGAACTTCCCTTCCGCCCCCCTCCAGTTGACCGATCGCCCCGGACGAGGAGCACAGGATGGCTGAACCTCTCACGAGCACGTACGGGCCGTGGGGCATCGTCGCCGGAGGATCCGACGGCGTCGGGGCCGCGTTCGCCCACGGGATGGCCTCCCGGGGCATGAACGTCGTGCTGGTGGCACGACATTTACCCGTACTGGAGGCCTGCGCCGACGACATCCGTACGCGGCACGGCGTCGAGGCCCGCACGGTGGCGCTCGACCTCAGTTCGCCAGGTGCCCTGGCCGCACTCGCGCGCGCGACCTCCGACCTGGAGGTCGGGCTCTTCGTCTACAACGCCGGTGGCGACGACCGAAGCGTCGCGTTCCTCGACAGGGATCTGGACACCCATCTGGGACTGGTCCACCGCAACTGCACCGCCGTACTGGAAGCGGCCTACCGCTTCGGCGGCCCGATGGTGGACCGGAAACGGGGGGCCATGGTGCTGGTGACGTCCGGCGCGGCCTGGGCGGGTGGGGCCACGCTCGCCGCCTACGGCGCGACGAAGGCGTTCGATCTCATCCTGGCGGAAAGCCTGTGGGCGGAGTGGCGCGACAGCGGGGTGGACGTCCTCGGGCTCGTCCTCGGCAGGACCGACACCCCGTCGCTGCGACGCGCGGAAGAGGCACAAGGACGGGCGTACGACGGTGACTCGGCCGACCCGAAGGACGTCGCCGAGGAGGCGCTGGACCACCTGGCCGAGGGTCCCACCTGGATCTGCGGCAGCAGCACCCCGACCGGCGGCTCACCGTTCGGCGGACTCAACCGCCGCCACGCGGTACTCGCGATGAGCCGGAGCGCTTCCGCGCCCGGAGGGAAAGCGGAACAGCACGGAAGATCCGTCTCGGAATGATCTTCCCGGCCCGTGGCGGGCGAGCGCTCCGGCGATCTTGAGGCCGACGCCGCCCGGTACCGCGGTGAGTACGTCCGCCGGCGCCGTCCGCATCGGCTCCGCGGACGTCGCCACGAGGTCGGCCGGTGTCCGGCGGACGCCGACCGCGACAACGCGGCCCCGGGTCGCGACATGTTCGGAGCCGGTGGACCCGGGTACCCCGGTGGCACCTGGAACCGTTGAGTCACCTCTCCTCCGGGCGAGGTTCCAGAGTCACGAACTCCCGCCGTCTGACGGCACCCAGTGGAAACCAGCCCTGCCCTCTGCGTATCGGCCCCGCCTCACTGCTCGGCCGCTGCCAGTGCCGCCTGGGCCTTCTTCCGGTAGGTGGCGAGCTTGTCCGCAGGGGCGACGACCTGGTGGCTGCGGGACTTGACGGACACGTCGTGTCCCTCGGCCGCCTTGCGCAGCGCGCCGACGGTGGCCTGGGCACGGGGGATGTGGGCGAACGGGTCGAACGAGTACCAGCGCATCGCGTTCCTGTGGGTCATCTTGTCGGTCTCGTCGTCCGTCACGGAGTTGGCGGTGAGCACCTCGTGCAGCTGTTCCGGGGCGTTCGGCCACATGGAGTCGCTGTGCGGGTAGTCGGCCTCCCAGCAGATGTTGTCGATACCGATCTCGTTGCGCAGCCGAACCCCGATCGGATCGCTGATGAAGCAGGTGAGGAAGTGCTCGCGGAAGATCTCCGAGGGCAGCTTGCCGCCGAAGTCCTGGAGGGTCCACGTGGCGTGCATCTCGTAGGTGCGGTCGAGCCGTTCCAGGAAGTACGGGATCCAGCCGGTGCCGCCCTCCGACAGGGCGATCCTGATGGCCGGGTACTCCTTGAGCACCCGGGACCACATCAGGTCGGCGGCGGCCTGGACGAGGTTGATCGGCTGGAGGGTGATCATCACGTCCGGCGGGGCGTCGGGGGCGGTGACGGCGAGGCGGCCCGAGGAGCCGATGTGCAGGTTCATCACCGTGCCGCAGTCGGTCAGGGCACGCCATACCGGGTCCCAGTACTCGGAGTGGAAGCTGGGGTAGCCGAGCGGTACCGGGTTCTCGGGGAAGGTGAGCGAGTGGCAGCCCTTCTCGGCGACCCGGCGGATCTCCTGGGCGCACAGTTCGGCGTCCCAGATGGCCGGCAGGGCCATCGGGATGAACCGGCCGGGATGGGCGGCGCACCACTCGTCGATGTGCCAGTCGTTGTAGGCGCGGACCAGGGCGAGCGAGAAGTCGGAGTCCTCGGTGGCGAACAGCCGGGCCGAGAAGCCGGGGAAGGAGGGGAAGTTCATCTGGGCGAGGACACCGCCGGCGTTCATGTCGGCGACCCGCTCGTCGACGTCGTAGCAGCCGGGCCTGATCTCGTCGAGGCCCTGCGGGTCCATGCCGTACTCCTCCTTGGGGCGGCCGGCGACCGCGTTGAGCGCGGCGTTGCCCACGCTGTTGTCGCGGAACTGCCACACGTCGCTGCCGTCCTCGCGGTGGACCAGGCGCGGGGCGCCCTTCTTGTAGCGGTCCGGCAGGTGGTTCGCGAACAGGTCGGGCGGCTCGATGATGTGGTCGTCGACGCTGATGAGGATCATGTCGTCGCGGTTCATGCGGGCTCCTTTGGGCTCGGGTCAGTCCGATGCGGGCAGTGCCTTGGGCGCCTTGATGTGCAACGGCTGTCCGCCGTAGGTGAGTTGGCCTGCGCCGGAGGCGGTGCAGAGGAGTTCGAGGGTGTCGGTGGCGTCGACGTAGCGCTTTCCGATGAGCGTGCCGGACGGCTCTTCGTCGGCCGGTGCGGCGGGGGCGTCCCGGGCCGCGACCATCGGCAGGCCGCCGCACTCGATCGGGCCCTCCGCACTCGCCGGGGCCCGGATGACGATCACCCGGGTGGTGGAGGTGGCGGAGGCGAGCTGGTCACCTGGGCGAGCTGGCAGCGCCATTGCGTGGTTCTCCTTCTGGTGCGGGTGAGTCGACTTCTCGTGCGGGTGGGTCGGTCGTCTTCGCGGCGACGGCGGGATCGCCGAGGCGCTCCCCCAGCCGGTCCAGGTCGTAGGACTGCCGGACGAGCCAGAAGCGCAGGAAGCCGGTGAGCGAGTAGCGGAGGAAGAGCGCGGCGCCCACCACGGCGGCCGTGATCCCGCCGAGGCCGAGGGCGAGCGCGTCGCCCTGCGCGAGCGCGTTGTCCGTGGCGTGGGCGAGGGGGAAGGCGAGGGCTCCGAGCACGAGGCCCGCGGTCATGAGCAGTCCGCCGAGGCGGAGCCAGAGGCCGGCGCGGGCCGCCGCGGGGTCGGGGATCTTCAGTTCGGCGAGTTCACGGACGAACCGGTCCGCCCGCGAGGCCGGTACGGGGGTCGACGTCATGTGGGGCTCCCCAGGTAGTAGGAGGACAGTTCGGCCTGCAGGGAGCTGTCGGGGTGCCCCTGCCACTGGATCCGGCCGCGGACGAGGACGGCCGCGTGGTCGGCGATCTTCAGTACGGCGGCGGCGAACTGCTCGACGACCAGCACCGCGACGCCCTGCCGGGCGATCCCGGCGACGAGTTCGTACAGTTCGGCGACGACCAACGGGGCGAGCCCCATGGAGAGTTCGTCGAGGAGCAGTACGGCGGGGTCGGTGGCCAGGCCGCGGGCGAGCGCCAGCATCTGCTGCTCGCCGCCGGAGAGGGTGCCCGCCTGCTGGGTGCGCCGGGCGGCGAGGACGGGGAAGCGGCCGTACGCGGTCTCCTCGATCTCCTCCCGGCCGCGGCCGCAGAAGGTCATCATCAGCAGGTTGTCGCGGACGGAGAGGTTGGGAAAGACGCCGCGGCCCTCCGGGATCAGGCAGACCCCGGCGCGGGCCAGGCGGCCCGGGCGGATCCCGGTGACGTCCCGGCCGCCCATCAGCAGGTGCCCGGCGCCGGGCGGATGCAGTCCGGCGGCGACCTTCAGGACCGTCGTCTTGCCCGCGCCGTTGGGTCCCAGGAGTGCCACCACCTGGCCCGCGGCGACCGTCAGATCCACCCCGTGCAGCACGGTGATGCCGTGGTAGGCGGCGCGGACGCCACGGAGTTCCAGCAGCGGGCCGGCGTGCACGGTCATGGCTCCCCCAGGTAGGCCGCGAGGACGGTCTCGTTCTGCTGGATCTCGGCCGGCGGGCCGCACGCCACGACCCGACCGAGGTCGAGGACGTACACGTCGTCGCAGACGGCCATGACCAGGCTCATGTCGTGTTCGACCAGGACGACCGCCATGCCCTCGGCCGCCAGGGAGCGCAGCAGGTCGGCGAAGCGTTCGGTCTCCTCGGCGTCCTGCCCGGCCGCGGGTTCGTCGAGGAGCAGCAGGCGGGGGCTCTGGACGAGGGCGCGGCCGACCTCGACGAGGCGGGCGATGCCGGTGGGCAGGGCGTCCGCCGGGGCCTGGGCCGTGTCGGTCAGGCCGAGGCGTTCCATGACCTCGTCCGCCGTACGGGCCGCGTGGCCGCGTCGGGGCCCGAGTTCCGCGGCCACGAGGAGGTTGTCGCGCACGGAGAGCCGGCCGAAGAGTTCGAGGTGCTGGAAGGTCCGGGACAGGCCACGCCGTGCTCGGCGGGCGGGGCCCTCGCCGGTGATGTCACGGCCGTCCAGCCGCACCCGGCCGGTCTGCGGGCGGCGGAGCCCGGAGACGGTGTCGAACAGTGTGCTCTTCCCGGCCCCGTTGGGGCCGATCAGGCCGGTGACCCGGCCCGCCTCGGCGGCCAGCGACACCCGGTCCAGGGCCCGCCTGCCCCCGAACGCGACGGTGATCCCCTCGGCTTGCAGCAGCGGTTCAGCTTGCAGCAGCGGTGGCACGGCTCAGCACCTCCCCGTCCTCCGGCCGCCATGGGCGTCGTACGCCCCACCACTCCGGCGGGATCCCGACGGGAGTGGCCTCGCGTGCGGCGGCACGGCCGCGCAGTGTCACGGCCGCCAGCAGGGCGACGGCCAGGGACGGCGGACCACCGTCCGGGACGAGGGCGGCCGACGCCCAGCACACCGCGACCACGCCGAGGAGTGCGGGCAGCAGCAGCCGGTCGCGGCCGAGCGGCGCCCAGTCGGCCCGCAGCCGTGCGATCACACCGCCCGGGCTGTGCGCGAACCCCATGCCCGCGAGGGCGATGAGAAGGGCCGACAGGTTCTGCGCCCAGGGACCGAGCCCGTCCAGCAGTTGCGTGGGTACGACGTACGCGAGTCCCGTGAACAAGCCCGTGCCGACCGACCCCAGGCCGCCGACGACCGCGATCAGGAAGACGGGCAGTCCGGCGACGAGGTTGAACCGGTCGGCGGTGACGGTCTGGAGCTGCATGCCGTAGAGCGCACCGCCCAGTCCCGCGATGCCCGCGGAGAGGGCGAAGACCGCGACCTTGGCCACCAGCAGGCGGCCCCCGAGGGTGGCGTAGGCGGCCTCGCTGTCACGCAGGGCGATCAGTCGGCGGCCGTGCCGGCCTCGCCGCAGGGCGGCCACCCCGACCGAGGTGACGGCCAGGCAGACGGCGGCGAGGAGGAGCAGTTCGGCCGGTGAGGTGAGGTGCAGGCCGAACAGGTCGGGGCCGGTCACGTCGACCGAGCCCTGGTCGAACAGGGCGATGTGCACGCCCAGCAGGTCGAAGGCCGGCAGGGTGAAGATCCACCGGTCGAGGACGGTGGCGAAGGCGACGGTGCCGAGCGCCAGGTAGATACCCGACAGGCGCAGTGCGGGCAGTGCGACCAGGGCGCCGACGGCCGCGGCGACCAGCACGGCGACCGGCAGCGCCCACAGTTCGCCGTGCGCGCCGAGGTGCCCCCAGACCACCGCGCCGATCCCGGCGACGGAGAGCTGGCAGAGGGAGACCTGCCCCGCGTATCCGGCCAGCGGCACGTAGGACAGGGCGATCACACCGAGCGAGAACAGCGTGCCGTAGGAGATGACCTGGTCCTCGGTCAGGACGCTGACCAGAAGCAGCGCGAGCGCGAGGACGCAGCCCGCGAAGGCCAGGCTGCCGCGCCTGCCCGGCAGCGGAACGCGGACCACCGTACGGTCGCGGCGGCGCAGCCGGTGGTGCGGGAAGGCGAGCAGGGCCAGGAAGAGGAGCAGGGCGGGGGCGGCCAGGCGCAGGCCGGGCAGGTAGTCGTTCTGCGGCAGGTAGCCGGCGAGGTAGGCCTCCAGCAGGCCGACGACGACCGCGCCGAGGAAGGTGAGGGGCAGGCTGCGCAGCCGCCCGAAGACGGCGGCGGTGTAGGCGCTGACGATGAGCAGGGAGAGCTGCTGCGCGTCGAGCGCGACGGTGGGGGCGATGAGGATGCCGCCGACGGCGGCGAGCTGGATGCCGAGCACCCAGGCCAGCCGGCCGGCGCGCAGCGGGTCGGCACCGGTCAGCCCGGCGAGGGCACGGTCGTCGACGCTGGCGCGCATCTCGGTGCCGGCCCGCGTGCGGTGGAGCAGGAACCACAGGCCGACGGCGATGGCGAGCGCGGTCGCCATCGTGATCGCCTGGTGCCAGGTGACGACGGCCGGGCCCAGGCGGACGGCCCGCTCACCGGCGAAGAACGGGGTGAGTGGACGGGGTGTGTTGGGATCCCAGACCCAGCGGGCGAGCGCGATGCAGCCGGCGAGCAGGGCGACCGTCATGACGAGCCGTTCGGCCTCGCCCAGAGCCTGCACGGGGCGCATCAGGACCCGTTCGACGAACAGTCCGAAGGCGGGCGCGAGGACGAGGAGCACGACGGCCAGGGCGACCGGTACCGGCCAGGCCCACCCGACGGCGAGCTGCCAGTAGGCGAAGGCCGCGAGCATTCCGGCCGCGCCGTGGGCGAAGTTGAAGACCCCGGCCGTGGTGTGGGTGAGCACCAGACCGCTACCGATCACGGCGTAGATGGCGGCGGTGCTCAGGCCGACCACCGTGAAGGCCAGGAACTGATCCATGGATTGGAAACTAGCTTCTCGCTTATAGAGAATCAACCATTCGCACAAGGGGAGGTTGCTTCACACGGCACCGGCGTTGACGGCGCCGGGTCCGCATGGAAGCGTGATACTCGATTTCGAGAATCATATTCTCACTGCGCTCTCACCGAGTGACCTTGGAGGCCCCTTGAGCGCCACCGACGACCTGATCGAGATCCAGCAGCTGCTCGCCCGGTACGCGGTCGCCATGACCCGTGGGGACGTGGACCGGGTGCTGGGCGTCTTCACCCCGGACGGCAGCTACAGCGCGTTCGGCGACACCTACCCGCTGGACGAGTTCCCCGCGCTGGCCGCCGCCGCCCCCAAGGGCCTCTTCCTGGTCGGCGCACCGGAGGTCGAGCTGGCCGGCGACACCGCCACCGGCACCCAGCCGCTCTGCTTCGTGGAACACTCCGAACACCGGATGCGCATCGGCTACTACGACGACACCTACGCCCGCACCCCGGACGGCTGGCGGCTGCGCACCCGGGCGATGACCTTCATCCGCCGCAGCGGAGACCACGACTCCGGCCGCCCGCACGCCTTCGACCGTACCCGGTCATGAGGACCGACGAGTTCCGGCAGCGTCTGCGCGCCTGGCTGGACGACAACGACCTGACACCCCCGCCCGACGACTCCCTGGACGCCCAGGTCGCCCAACTGACTCGGGTGCGTGCGGCGTTGTGGGCGGCGGACTGGATGCGACACGGCTGGCCGCGCGCGGTCGGCGGGCTCGGCGGCAGCGGCACCCTGCGCGCGGTGCTCGGCGAGGAGGTCGCCTCGCGGGCGCTGGCGGAACCCGGGATCTGGTCGATGGTCGAGGTGCTGGTACCGACCGTCGTCGACTACGCGTCGCCCGCGCTCGCCGCCGAGCTGGTGCCGCGGCTGCTGTCGGGCCGGGAGCAGTGGTGCCAGGGCTTCTCGGAGCCAGGCTCGGGCAGTGACCTGGCCTCGCTGTCCACGCGGGCGGTGCCCGACGGTGACGTCTGGGTCGTGTCCGGCCAGAAGGTGTGGACGAGCCTCGCCCAGTACGCGGCCCGCTGTGTCCTGCTGGCCCGCACCGGGGGGCCGGGCCACGCCGGCATCAGCGCCTTCCTCGTCGACATGGACAGCCCGGGCATCACCGTACGGCCGCTGCGCACCATGCACGGAGTCGACGAGTTCGCCGAGGTCTTCCTCGACGACGTGCGGGTACCGGCGCACCGCATGCTGGGCGCCCCCGGCGACGGCTGGCGTCTGGCCATGGACCTCCTGCCGCACGAACGGTCCACCTGCTTCTGGCACCGCGTCGCCCACCTCTACGGCACCCTGGACCGGCTCCTCGCCGACGACTGCGAGCCGGACACCGACGCCCTCGGCGCCGTCTGGCTCGACCTGCACACCGTGCGCTGCCGGTCGGCCGCGACCCAGCGGAGACTGGCGGCGGGCGGACGGCTCGGCCCGGAGACGTCGGTCGACAAGATTCTCCTGGCCACCGCCGAGCAGCGGCTGTTCGACACCGCGCGCGACCTCCTGCCGGGCGCGGTCGAGCTGGCCGAGGAGGCCACGTGGCGCACCGGTTACCTGTACTCGCGGGCCGCCACCATCTACGGCGGCACCGCGGAGATCCAGCGCAACATCGTCGCCCGCCGCCTGCTCGGCCTCGGAAGGGAGTGACACGCAGTGGACACCGCCGAACGCGAACTTCTGGAAGAGGCCCTGCGCAAGACCATGACGACGAGCGAGCCCGGCGCCGGGCTCGACTCCGCGCTCGCCGACCTCGGCTGGCCGCAGATGCTCGCCGAGGAGCCGGACACCGCCGTCCCGCTGGTCTTCCGGCTGCTCGGGGAGACCGGGACGCAGGCCGCCGTCCTCAACGACGTCGTGCTGCGCGCGGCCGGGCGGCCCGTCGGAGGGACGCTGCCGCTGCCGTACGCGGGCGGACGGTGGGTGGAGTGGGCGCGGGTCGGCTCCCCGGTGGCGAATGGTCTCGATCCGGGGCTGCCGCTGCGCCGGGTGGAACCGGGCGAGGCCGTCCCGCTGGCCGCCGGGCGGCGGGCGCTGGGCTGGTGGCTGCTCGGCACCGGTCGCGCGATGCTGGCACTCGCACGTCAACACGTCGTGGACCGGCAGCAGTTCGGGCGCCCCCTCGCCTCCTTCCAAGCCCTGCGACACCGGCTCGCCGAGGCCTACGTGGCGCTGGAGGGAGCCGAGGCGACCCTGGCCGCCGCCGAGGGCGACACCGGCTCACTGCTCGCCAAGGCCGCCGCCGGGCGGGCCGCGCTCACCACCGCCCGCCACTGCCAACAGGCCCTCGGCGGCATCGGCTTCACCGCCGAACACGCACTGCACCGGCACGTCAGACGGGCTCTCGTCCTCGACGGACTGCTCGGCTCTACCCGTGAACTGACCCGGGAGGCAGGCGCGTTGCTGCTGCGTGAGCGCCGGACGCGCCGCCTCGTCGACCTGCGAGGAAGCACGTGACCACGGATCTCTGGCAGGACCTCCTGGGCTGCCTCGACCTCACCGCCCGAGGTACCGAGGCCTACGAAGGCCGCTCGCAGGAGCTGCAGTACCAGCGGCTGTTCGGCGGCCAGTTCCTCGCCCAGTTCGCGCGCGCCGCCTGTCTCGCCGCACCCGGCAAGGCCCTGAAGTCGCTGCACACGCAGTTCCTGCGCGAGGGCCGCACCGGGGAACCGGTGCGCTACGAGGCCGACGTACCGCAGCACGGCCGTACCTTCGCGACCGTGAGGCTCACCGCCCGCCAGGGGCACGGAGTCGTCGCGGTGGCGAGCGCGAGTCTGCATGTGTGGGAGGAGGGGCCGGACCGGCAGACGGTGGCCTCCGTGCCGGCGCTGCCCGGCCCGGAGCGCATCGCCGAACTCGGGCTGCTGCCCTGGGAGTCGCGGTCGGCCACCGACCTCGACACCGCGAAGTCCGAGCCGCCCGTCTACGAGTTGTGGACGCGCGTCCCGGCCGCGCCGCCGGATCTGGGCCCGGCGCTGCTCGCCTACGCCACCGACCTCACCCCGATCGGCACCGCGCTGCGCCCCCTGGAAGGCCTCACCCAGGCGGACGCGGGACGGGCGTTCACCTCTGCCGTGACCACGCACACCGTCTGGTTCCACCGCCCGTTCAGCACCGGGGGGTGGCTGCTGCTGCGCCAGCACAGCCCGCTGGCCGCACACGGGCGGTGCTTCGGGCGCGGCGACGTCCTCGCCGAGGACGGGACACTGCTCGCCTCCTACGCGCAGGAGGCGCTGCTGAGGTTCGGCGGCTAGGCCGCCGCCGGCCGGTCAGGGCGCGGGCACCTCCAGGACCAGGGCAGAACCCATGCCGCCGCCCGCGCACATCGCGGCCACCCCCACTCCCCCGCCCCGGCGGCGCAGTTCGTGGACGAGGGTGACGACCATGCGTGCCCCGGTGGCGGCCACGGGGTGGCCGAGCGAGCAGCCGCTGCCGTTGACGTTCACCGCGTCCGGGTCGAGGCCGAGGCGGCGGATCACGGCGACCGGTACGACGGCGAAGGCCTCGTTGATCTCGAAGAGGTCCACGTCGGGGACCGACATCCCGGCCCGCTCCAGCGCCTTGGGGATGGCGAGCACGGGGGTCAGCCCGGTCTCGGCCGGGTCCAGGGCGACCGAGGCCCAGGAGCGCACCCGGGCCAGCACGGGCAACCCGAGCGCCTCGTCGGCGACCACGACGGCCGCGGCCGCGTCGTTCGCGCCGCAGGCGTTCCCGGCGGTGATCGAGAACCCCTCGATCTCGGGGTGGAGCGGTTTGAGCGCGGCCAGCCGCTCCGCGCTCGTGTTCCGGCGCGGGTGCTCGTCGGCCTCGAAGGAGCCGTAGGGTGTCTCGACGGCCACGAGCTCGCTCTTGAACCGGCCCTCGTCCTGGGCGCGTACGGCGTTGCGGTGCGAGCGCAGCGCCCACGCGTCCATCTCCTCGCGCCCGATGCCCTCCTGCACGGCCGTGTTCCAGCCCACCGTGATCGACATGTCGAGGTTGGGCGCGTCGAGGCGGTCGGGATGCGTGGGCGGCACCCAGCGTTCGGCGTCCTGGAAGGACAACGTGGGTGCGGTGGAGGTGGAGTTGACACCACCGGCGACGACGAGGCGGTCCATGCCGGCCCGGATCGAGGCCGCGGCGGTCTGTACGGCGGCGAGTCCGGCGGCGCAGTGCCGGTTCAGGGCGAGGCCGGGGACCCGGGGCAGTCCGGCGGTGAGGGCCGCGTGCCGGGCGACGACCCCGCCACCGTAGTGGGACTCGGCGAGCACCACGTCGTCGACGAGCGCGGGGTCGAGTCCCTCCGCGGTCGCCGAGACGATGCGGTCGGCCAGGTCGTAGGCGGTGGTGCTGCGCAGGGTGCCTTTGAACGCGGTGCCGATCGGGGTGCGCAGAGCGGTGACGATGACGGCCTCAGGCATCGGCGGTCTCCTCCAGTTCGGCGACGAGGGTCCGGCGCAGGAGCTTGCCGGTGGCGGTGCGGGGCAGTTCGGGGCGGAAGACGACGAGGTCGGGCGTCTTCGAGGAGCGCAGGTGCCGGCGGGCGAAGGCTCTGATGTCCTCCGGGTCCCCGGAGCCGACCAGGACGGCCACCAGCCGCTGTCCCCACTCCGGGTCGGCGACCCCGAGCACGGCGGCCTCCCGCACCCCGGGGTACTGGAGGAGTACGTCCTCGATCTCGGCGGGAGCGATGTTCTCGCCGCCGCGGATGATCGTGTCGTCGGCGCGCCCCTCGACGAACAGGTAGCCCGCCTCGTCGAGCCGGCCCCGGTCGCGGGTGGCGAACCAGCCGCGGTCGTCCAGCGCGCGGGCGCCGGCATACTCCCCGGAGATCTGCTCGCCGCGCACGAAGACAAGTCCGGTCGCCCCCGGTTCGAGCGCCTTGCCGTCCTCGTCCCGGACCTCGACCTCGATCCCGGGCAGCGGGCGGCCGACGGAGCCGAGCCGGGCTCGTACGGCCGGGTCCTCGGAGACCAGGGCCTGCCAGTGGTCGTCGGGGCCGAGGACGCAGATGGAGGACGCGGTCTCGGTCAGTCCGTACGCGTTGACGAAGCCGGTCTCCGGGAACTGCCGCAGCGCCCGCTCCACCACCGGGCGCGGGGTGCGCGCACCGCCGTAGGCGAGGCTGCGCAGGGTGGGCGTGGCGGCCTGGTGCTCGCCGAGCTCGGCGGTGATGCGGGCGAGCATGGTCGGCACCAGCATGGCGTGGGTGACGCGCTCGCTCCGTACCGTCGCCAGCCAGTCCGCGGCCTCGAAGGAGGCCTGGTAGACAATGCGGCGGCCCGCGTAGAGGTTCGTCAGCAGGTTCATCAACCCGGCGACGTGGTACGGCGGGAGGGCCACCAGGGTCGCGTCGTCGGCCTCGGCCGAGCCGAAGTCCTGGGTGTTGAAGACGTAGGCGAGCAGGTGGCGGTGGCGGAGCAGTGCCGCCTTGGGGGCGGAGGTGGTGCCGCTGGTGTAGAGGGTGACGGCGGTGGCGTCCCGGTCGTCGGGGGTCGGCCGCCACTCGGCTTCCCCGGAGGGGGCGAGGAGGGCGTCGAGGTCGTCGGGGCGTAGAACGACCGCGCCCGGGTGCCGCTCCAGCAAGGCAGCCAACTGCTCCCCTCCGAGGCGGTAGTTGAGGGGGATGAAGGGGACGCCGGCCAGGGCCGCGCCGAACAGGGCGACGGGGTGGGCGAGGTGGTTCACGCCGAGGTACAGGACCGCGGGGCGGTCTCGGAAGCGGTCGGCCGCATGACGCGCGAGGCGCTGGAGTTCGGCGGCGGAGAGCGAACGGCCGCCCTCGGTGACGGCCGGCCGGTCTCCCGCGGAGGCGGCCATTTCCAGGATCACGGCTATGTTCATGAGAATGGCATTCTCATACACTCAGAGCCTTACTCGCAAGAGAGGGGAACGGCGATGCTCATCGAGGGTTCCTCGGCCCTGGTGGTCGGCGGCACGGGCGGACTGGGCGAGGCGACGGTACGACGACTGCGCGCGGCGGGCGCGCGGGTCGTGGTCGCCGACCTGGCCGACGACAAGGGCAAGGCCCTCCAGGAGGAGCTGGGGGTGCGGTACGTGCGCGCGGACGCCACCGACGAGGAGTCGATGGCGTCGGCGGTCGAAGTCGCCTCGCAGGAAGGCGAGTTCCGCACGGCGGTGGACTGTCACGGCGGTCCCGCGCACGGCGGACGGCTCGTCGGCCGGGACGGGGCGCCGCTGGATCTCGCGGGGTTCCGCAGCACGGTCGACGTCTATCTGACCGGGGTGTTCAACGTCATGCGCCTGGCCGCCGCGGCCATCGCCCGCACCGCGCCCGCCGGGGAGGACGGCGAGCGCGGTGTGATCGTGACGACGTCGTCCATCGCCGCGTACGAGGGCCAGATCGGCCAGCTGCCGTACGCCGCCGCGAAGGGCGGGGTGAGCGCGATGACCCTGGTGGCCGCCCGTGATCTGTCACCGCTGGGCATCCGGGTGGTGTCGATCGCACCCGGCACGGTCCTCACCCCCGCGTACGGCAAGGCCGCCGACCAACTGGAGGCGTACTGGGGCCCGCAGGTGCCCCACCCGCGCCGGATGGGCCGCCCGGAGGAGTTCGCGGCCCTGGTCCAGCACCTGTGCGAGAACACCTACCTCAACGGCGAAGTGGTCCGCCTGGACGGGGCATTGCGGTTCCCTCCGAAGTGAAGCGCCCCAAAGGGGCGCGGGGCTGTATCGATGTGCGGCTACCGCCGCGTGGGCGCGACCAACCACGACGGCGCCGCGGCCGAACGACATCAGTCACCCGCCATCTCCTGGCGAGCCTTCACCCACAACCACCCCGCGTAGGCGTGGAACGCCTCACCCATCCTCCGGTTCAGCTTCCCCGCAAGCGCACGCGCATGGCTGCCCTCCAGCAGCGCGGCCAGCCGGAAACAGGCCAGCACCTGGTACCACCGGAACGCGGACACGTCCCGGCCGGTCCGCTCGGCGTAGAACGCGACGAGCTCGGCGCGCGAGGGCATGCCGTCCCAGGGCCGGAGTTGGGGGTCGCTGCCGGGCGGGTCGCCGGGTTCCCGCCAGGCCGTGAGGATCCAGGCGAGGTCGAGCAACGGGTCCCCCAGGGAGGCCATCTCCCAGTCGACGATGGCGGCCAGGCGCGGGGCGTCGTGGGCGAACATGACGTTGGCGAACTGCAGGTCCCCGTGGACGATCCCGGTCGCGCCCTGCTTCGGCGCGTGCGCGACCAGCCAGTCGGCCACCGCGTCCACGTGCGGGTTCTCGCTCTCCGCATAGGCCGGGTCGGCACGGTAACCGTGCAGCACCTCCAGGTACTTGGGGGTCTGCCGTTCCAGCCAGCCCTCCGGACGCCCGAGGTCGGCCAGGCCGTGTGCGTCGGGGTCCACCGCGGCCAGCAGCGCGGCGCCTTCGACGAGGGCGAAGGAGACCGCGCGCCGCCACTCGGGGTCCTCGCCGTACCGGCCGGGCAGCTGACCCCGGGGCATGAAGCCGTCGATCTTCTCCAGGACGGAGAAGGGCGCGCCGAACACCGCTTCGTCCTGCACGCTCGCGTACAGACGGGGATGCGGCACGTCGGTCGAGGCGAGGGCGCCCAGGACCCGGCTCTCGCGGCGGAAGGCGTCGGAGGCGCCGGCCTTCAGGTGCCGGCCGGGCCGGCGCAGCACGAGTTCGGTGCCGTCGGCCCGGCGCAGGACGAACAGGAGGTTCTGCGCACCGCCCGTGAGTGGTTCGAGTGCGGTGGCGGGGCCGTCGCCGGGCAGACCGGTGAGGCCGGACCAGGAGTTGAGGCGGCCGAGGTCGGCCCGTGTGTCGTCGGCGCTGTGCGTTTCCTGATCGCTCACCGGGTCACCGCCGTTTCCTTCAGGCGGTCCGCGTACTTCGCGCGGGCCGCGGCCAGCCGGGTGGGCAGATGGGCCGAGCCGAACAGCTGGTCGTCCGCCGGGGTGGCATCCTTCAGCAACAGCCGGGCGATGACGTCCTGGTGGGCCTCGGTGGGGCCGTCGGCGACACCGAGAGTGGGGCCCGAGTTCCACATCTTCGCCAGGGGCAGCTCGTTGGAGACGCCGAGCGCGCCGTGCAGGTGCAGGGCCCGGTAGGCGACGTCGACGAGGACCTTGGGCGTGGCGACCTTGACGCCGGAGACGTGCAGCCGGGCCCGGCGGGCGTCGGCCGGGTCGCCGGTCTCGGCCGCCCGGTCCGTCTGCCAGGCGGCGTGCAGGACCTGGAGCCGGAACTGCTCGATCTGCACCCAGGTGTCGGCCAGTTGGTGGCGCACGGCCTGCTGGTCGGAGAGCGGGCCGCCGCGGGTGCGCCGGGAGGCGATCCGTTCGGTCATCATCTCCAGGGCGCGCCTGCACTGGCCGACCGAGCGCATCGCGTGGTGCAGCCGGCCACCGCCGAGGCGGGTCTGTGCGATGAGGAACCCGGAGCCGGGCTCGCCGAGCAGGTTCGCGGCCGGCACCCGGCAGTCGGTGAACCGGAGGTAGGCGTGGACGCCCTCGCCGAGCGGCTCGCCGGCCATGCCCGTGCCGCGCACCATCTCCATGCCGGGCGTGCCGGCCGGGACCAGGATCATGGACGCGCCCTTGTGCACGGGCACGTCGGGGTCGGTCACCACCATGGCGATGACGAAGGCCGCATGGGGATAGTTGGAGGCGAACCACTTCTCCCCGTCGATCACCCACTCCTCGCCGTCGCGGACGGCACGGCAGGTGAAGCCGCCGGGGTCCGCGCCGCCGGTCGGCTCGGTCATCGCGAAGGTTGACACGATCCGCCCGTCGAGCAGCGGCTCCAGGTACTCCTTGCGCTGTTCCTCGGTGGCGTAGTGGGCCAGGATCTCGGCGTTGCCGGAGTCGGGGGCCTGGGTGCCGAACACCATCGGCGCCCAACTCGACCGGCCCAGGATCTCGTTGAGCAGTCCGAGGTTCACCTGCCCCATACCCATACCGCCGAGCGAGGGCGGCAGATGAGCGGCCCACAGCCCCTGCTCGCGTACCTGCCGCTGCAACGGGCGGACCACTTCCCGGAAGACCTCGCTGTCGCGGTCGTAGGGCTCGGCGTTGCCCGGGAACAGCACGTCGAGCGGCTCGATCTCCTCACGGACGAACACCGCGGCCCAGTCGAGCCTCTCCTGGAACGCGGCGTCGGTACTGAAGTCCCACATGACGCATCCACCTTCCTTCAGAATGGCGTTCTGAAATTAACAGAACGGCATTCTCGCGTCCAGCGACGGGACTTACCCCCTGCGGGGATCGGGCGCCCGTACGCCCGCGAGCAGGAACCCGACCAGATGCTCGGTCTCCGCGCGCCCGGGTACCTCCTCGGTGAACAGCCAGTACTGCAGGGCGGCGACGACCGCGCCGGCCGCGGTCCGGGCGGAGCGCATCGGGTCGCCGGACCCCAACTCGGCGGCGGGCTGGGCGAACAGCGCGGCAAGGGCGTCCACCAGCGCGACGGTGACATGCGAGGCCCGCGGTACGTGTCCGGTGGCGTTGGCCAGGACGGCCCGGGTCTGCCGGGCCAGGGTCACGTCGGCCGCCTGCCGTACGACCGCTTCGAGCCCCGCCCGCAACCGGGCCTCCGGCCCCCGCCCGGCCGCCCGCGCGATCCGGTGCCGGACATACCCCACGAGCGCATGCGCCCCGCGCTCCACGATGGCCTCGACCAGGGCGTCCTTGCTCTCGAACGAGCGGTAGAAGGCGTCGTTCGACAGCCCCGCGGCGGCCACGATGTCGGCCACCCGGGGCCGCCGCCCACCACCCGACACCATCAGGGCCAGTCCGGCGTCCAACAGCGCCTCGGCGTCACGATCCCGAATGCTATTCTGCATATCGGAGAACACTACTCTCATCATCGAGAACGCTCCAGGAGGCGGACGTGGGCTACGCGGACGAACTGTTCGACCTCTCCGGCCGCGTGGTCCTCGTGACCGGCGGCAGCCGGGGACTGGGGCGGGCCATGGCGTTCGGAGCGGCCCGCTGCGGCGCGCATGTCGTCGTCGCCAGCCGGAAGTACGACGCCTGCACCGCCGTGAGCACCGAGATCGAGAAGGAGACGGGGCGTGCGGCGCTCCCGTACGCCGTCCACGTGGGCCGCTGGGACGAGCTGCCCGGCCTGGTCGACGCCGTCTACGCACGCTTCGGCAGGTTGGACGCGCTGGTCAACAACGCCGGGATGTCTCCGGTCTACGAGGATCTGGCCGGCGTCACGGAGAAGATGTTCGACGCGGTGCTGGGCCTCAACCTGAAAGGCCCGTTCCGCCTGTCCGTGCTGGCGGGCGCGCGGATGTCCGAGGCCGGGGGCGGCACGATCGTCAATGTCAGCTCCACCGGCTCGGTCCGGCCGCGCCCCGCGATCGTGCCGTACGCGGCGGCCAAGGCGGGACTCAACGCGGTGAGCGTGGGGCTGGCGCAGGCGCTCGGCCCGGCGGTGCGGGTCAACACGCTGATGTGCGGCCCGTTCGACACATGGGCCACTCGCGGCTGGCAGCAGGACCCGGCGCTGCTCGCCGAGGGGGTACGCGGACACGCCCTGCGCCGCATCGGGGACCCGCGCGAGGTGGTGGGCGCCGCCCTCTACCTGATGTCGGACGCGTCCTCGTACACCAGCGGGGCGACGCTGCGGGTGGACGGGGGGATGCCGTGACCGCTGAGCAGGCCGGGCGAAGTCAGCTGCGGTTCGGCAGCGCCCCGAAGGGGCGCGGGGAACTGCGCGAGCAACCACGACGGCGCCGCGGTCTGCAGACGGCATGTCGCGGCGCTCCCCGCGGAGCGCCTACGCGTTGTCGGCGCCGCCATGCTCGCCCAGCCCCGGCGGCGGCCCGTACGACGGCTCGTAGCCGCTGACCCGGAACGGACTGCCGACCAGCCGGAGGCCGCCCGCGTCCACGACCGCGTCCGGTGCCTGGGCCAGTGCCTCGGGAAGGGTGCGGACGGCCGCGGCGGGGACGCGGAGCGGACGCAGGCGGGCCTCCCAGCCGACGGCGGTGTCGGCGGCCAGTGCCTTGGTCACCGCGGCGATCACCTCGTCGCGGCGTGCCGCGCGTTCGGTCATCGTCGGGAAGCCCTCGATGCCGGCCTCGGCGGCGAAGGTGCGCCAGAAGCCGTCGTGCGTGATGAACAGGGCCAGATGGCCGTCGGCGGTCGGGAAGAGCTGGGCCGGGACGTAGTAGGCGTGCGCGCCGCCCAGGCGGCGCGGGGCGACCTCGTCGTTGAGCCAGGCCGAGGCGTGGTAGTTGAGCTGGGAGAGCATCACGTCCCGCAGGGAGACCTCGATCTGTCCGCCCCGCCCCGAGACCACCAGCGCCAGCAGGCCGAGGGCGGCGGCGAGTCCGGCGGAGTTGTCGGCGGAGGAGTAGCCGGGCAGCAGGGGCGGGCCGTCCGGGTCGCCGGTGAGGGCGGCGATGCCGGTGGCGGCCTGGACGACGTAGTCGAAGGCGGGTTCGTCGCCCGCGTCCATGCCCCAGCCGGTGAGGGCGACGCAGACGAGGCGTTCGTTGTAGGCCTTCAGGGCGTCGTAGGTGAGGCCGAAGCGGTGGATGGCGGAGGGCTTGAGGTTGACGAGCAGGGCGTCCGAGTCGCGCACGAGGTCGTGCAGCCGGTCCTGTCCGCCGGGCGTGGTCAGGTCCAGGCGGACCGAGCGCTTGCCCCGGTTGAGGCTGGCGAAGTAGGCGTCGGACACCTGCCGGGACAGGTCGCCGCCGGGCGGCTCCACCTTCGTGACCCTCGCCCCGAGGTCGGCGAGCAGCATGGTGGCGTAGGGTCCGGCGAGGATGTGGCCGACCTCCAGGACGCGCAGCGCCGCCAGGGGGCCCGGCCCTCCGGTCACCGGAAGTCCGCGGCGAGGGCCGCGACCGTGTCCCGGGTGCGGAGCTTGGAGGCGACCAGTTCGTCCCGCCCGTTGCCGATGGGCAGCAGGCGGACGGACAGGTCGGTCACGCCCGCGTCGGCGAAGCGCCGGAAGCGGGCCGCGACGGCCGCCTCGTCGCCGGCCGCGCACAGGTCGCCGACGTCGTGTGCGTCGCCGTACTCAAGGAGCCGTTGGTAGTTGGGCGAGACCTCGGCCTCGCCGAGGATCCGGTTGGCGCGCTCCCGGGCCGCGTCCACCTCGTGCGGCGCGCAGAGGCAGACCGGGATGCCCGCGACGACGCGCGGGGCGGGCCGTCCGGCCGCTTCCGCCGCCTTGGTGAGGGTCGGCACGACGTGCTCGGCCACGGCCCGTTCGTCCGCCATCCACAGGACGGTGCCGTCGGTGTACTCCCCCGCGATCCGCAGCATCAACGGGCCGAGGGCGGCGACCAGGACCGGCAGCGGGGCGACCGGCGCGAGGGTGAGCGGATTGTGCACGCGGAAGACATCGTTCTCGACGTCCACCGAACTCGCGCCGCTGAGTGCCGCGTTGAGGACTTCGAGGTAGGCGCGGGTGTACGCGGCGGGCTTCTCGTACGGGATGCCGAGCATGTCGCGGACGATCCAGTGGTGGGAGGCGCCCACGCCGAGGGCGAGTCGTCCCCCGGCCGCCGCCTGGGCCGAGATCGCCTGCCGGGCCAGGGCGACCGGGTGCTGGGCGTGCACCGGGACGACCGCCGTGCCCAGTTCGATACGCGAGGTGGCCTGTCCCATCAGGGTGACGGCGGTCAGGGCGTCGAAGTCGGTGGGCACCTGTGGCACCCACACGGTGTCGAAGCCGGCCTCCTCGGCCCAGCGGGCGTCGTCGGCCATGCGCGCCGCCTTGTGCGCCGCGTCGCCCCGCTCGGGGCCGCTCATCACTCCGACTCGCATGTCAGCCCTCCTGGGCGGTCAGGGCGCGGATGTCCGCGACGATGGCGGGCAGTGGGGTGCCGGTGGGGAACACGGCCGCCGCGCCGGCCTCCCGCAGCAGCGCCACGTCGGCGGCCGGGATCGTGCCGCCGACCACGACGGGGATGTCGGGCGCGCCCGCCGCGCGCAGTCCGCCGACGGTGCGGCGGGTCAGCGTGACATGGGCGCCGGAGAGGATCGACAGGCCGACCACGGCGACGTCCTCCTGGACGGCGGTGGCGACGATGTCCGCCACCCGCCACCGGATGCCCGTGAACACCACCTCGAACCCGGCGTCGCGCAGTCCGCGCGCCACCAGCTTGGCCCCGCGGTCGTGCCCGTCGAGGCCTGGCTTTGCGACGAGGATCCGCACCGGCCCGGCCATCAGAACACCACCGGCTGCCGGAACTCGCCCCACACCTCGCGCAGGGCCCCGGCCGTCTCGCCGACCGTGCAGTAGGCGTTGGCGCAGGCGATCAAGGGTTCCATGAGGTTGGTGTCTCCTTCCGCGGCGCGCTTCAGCTCGGCGAGACGGGTTCGCACCTCTGCGGCGCTGCGCTCGGCCTTGACCTGGGCGAGCCGTTTCAGCTGCCGTTCCCGTCCTTCGCCGTCGAGTTCGTAGGTGGCCAGATCGGGCGGGGGCTCCTCGGCGGTGAAGCGGTTGACGCCGACGACGGGCCGCAGTCCGGAATCGACCTCCTGGTGCAACCGCCAGGCCTCGTCCGCGATCAGACCCTGGAGGTAGCCGTCCTCGATGCAGCGGACCATTCCGCCGTGCGCCTCCAGATCGGCCATGATCCCGGCGATCCGCTCCTCCGTGGCATCGGTGAGCGCCTCCACGAAGTACGACCCGCCCAGCGGGTCGGCCACCCGGGCCACCCCCGTCTCGTGGGCGAGGATCTGCTGGGTGCGCAGGGCGAGCGTGGCCGACTCCTCGCTGGGCAGCGCGAAGGGCTCGTCCCAGGCGGCGGTGAACATCGACTGCACGCCGCCGAGCACGGAGGCGAGGGCCTCGTAGGCGACGCGCACGGTGTTGTTGCGGGCCTGCGGCGCGTACAGCGAGGCCCCGCCGGCCACACAGCCGAAGCGGAACATGCACGCCTTGTCGGTCCGCGCGCCGAACCGCTCGCGCACGATCGTCGCCCACCGTCTGCGCCCCGCACGGTACTTGGCGATCTCCTCGAAGAAGTCACCGTGCGTGTAGAAGAAGAAGGAGATCTGCGGGGCGAACTCGTCGATGGTCATGCGGCCGCGTTCCAGCACAGTCTCGCAGTACGTCACGCCGTCGGCGAGCGTGAACGCCATCTCCTGCACGGCGTTGGCGCCCGCGTCCCGGAAGTGGGCGCCCGCGACCGAGATCGCGTTGAAGCGGGGCACCTCGGCGGCGCAGAACTCGATGGTGTCGGCGATGAGCCTGAGCGACGGCTCGGGCGGCCAGATCCAGGTGCCGCGCGAGGCGTACTCCTTCAGGATGTCGTTCTGGATGGTGCCGGTCAGCTTGGCACGCGGGATGCCGCGCTTCTCGGCGGCTGCGACGTAGAAGGCGAGCAGGACGGCCGCCGTGCCGTTGATGGTGAAGCTGGTGCTGATCCGGTCCAGCGGGATCGTGTCGAAGAGGATCTCGGCGTCGGCGAGGGTGTCGAGGGCGACGCCCACCCGGCCGACCTCGTCCGTGTACTCGGGGTCGTCGGAGTCGTAGCCGCACTGGGTGGGCAGGTCGAGCGCCACCGACAGGCCGGTGCCGCCCTGGTCGAGGAGGTAGCGGTAGCGGCGGTTGGACTCCTCGGGGGTGCCGAAGCCGGAGTACTGGCGCAGGGTCCAGGTGCGGCCCCGGTAGCCGGTCGGGTAGTTGCCACGGGTGAAGGGGAAAGTGCCCGGGTCCGGGGGTTCGGCGCGCAGGTCGGCGGGGCCGTAGACCGGCTTGAGGGGGATGCCGGACGCGGTGCGGGGGTCGTCGGTCATGACAGCTGGTCCTTCATCACCTTTCCGGTGGCGTTCAGTGGCAGTTCCGTACGGAACTCGACCTGCCGGGGCACCTTGAAGCCCGCCATCCGCTCCCGGGCCCAGGCGATCAGCTCGGCCTCCGTCACCGTGCCGCGGGGCACCACGAACGCCTTGCCGACCTGGCCCATGCGGGCGTCCGGCACGCCGATGACGGCGGCCTGGGCAACGGCCGGGTGCCGGAGCAGGAAACCCTCGATCTCGGCCGGGTAGGCGTTGAAGCCGCCGACGATGAACATGTCCTTCTTGCGCCCGACGATCCTCAGCCGCCCGTCGCCGTCCGTCTCGCCCAGGTCGCCGGTGTGCAGCCAGCCGTCGGGGTCGACGGTCTCGGCGGTGGCCTCGGGGTCGTCGAGGTAGCCGAGCATGACGGCGTAGCCGCGTACGAGGACCTCCTTGTCCTCGGCGAGGCGCACCTCGAAGCCCTCACAGGGTCGGCCCACGGTGGTGGCGACGGCCTCGTACGGGTCGCCGGGCCGGGACGCGGTGACGGTGCCGGCCTCGGTGAGGCCGTAGCCGGTCATGAGGTGGGTGAAGGGCAGTTCGGTGGTGATGCGGCGGACCAGTTCGACGGGGATGTCGGCGGAGCCGGTCACCGCGACCCGCAGCGACGACAGGTCGTGCTTCTCGCCCGCCTGGAGGAGGGAATGGTACAGCGTCGGCGGTCCCGGCAGGATCGTGACCCGCTCCCGCGCCACCAGCTCCAGGACGTGCTCCACGTCGAAGACGGCGACCGGGAGTACGGTCGCGCCCCGGATCATGGAGGCGACCAGGCCCGCCTTGTAGCCGAAGATGTGGAAGAACGGGTTGACGATCAAGTAGCGATCGCCCTGGCGGAGTTGGGCCAGCTCGCACCACTCGGCGTACAGGCGCAGTGTCTGGCCGTGCGTCGTCATGACGCCTTTGGGGCGGCCGGTCGTGCCGGAGGTGAAGATGATGTCCGCGATGTCGTCCTCGCCGACCTCGCGTTCCAGCGGTTCCCCGGAGCCGAGGAACCCGTCCGCCCGCAGGTCGACGACGGGGACACCGGGTGGTCCGTTGAACTCCCGGTCCAGGAAGCCGTTCTGGACGCACAGCACCCTGGCGCCGCTGCGGGCGACGATGTCGTGGGCCTCCTCGTCCCGGAACCGGGTGTTCACCGGGACCAGCACGGCTCCCGCGGTGAGCGCGCCGAACGCGGCGATCGCCCACTCCGCCGAGTTCGGCGCCCACACCGCGACCCGGTCACCGGGCCGGACGCCCACCGAGGCGAACGCCCCGGCGGTGCGCCGGACTTGATCGGCGAAGTCGGTGAAGGTGAGCCGCAGGTCGCCGTCGACCACCGCCTCCGCGTCCCCGAACCGGTCGGCGGCGCTGCGCACCAGTTCGGGGATGCTGCGCCACGGCACCGTCGCGGTCATGCGTCGATCAGCCGGGCCAGGTTGCCGCCCATGACCCTGGCCTTGTCGGCCTCGGTCAGCCTGGCCAGGTGGTCGACGTAGGTGACCGGGTCGGCCAGGCCCTCCGGGTGCGGGTAGTCGGAGCCGAACAGGACGCGTTCGATGCCGATGAGGTCGCCGAGCCGAGCCATGTCCTCCTCCCAGAACGGGCTGATGTGGATGTTCCGTTTGAAGACCTCGACGGGGTCCTCGTGGAACTCGTGGGGCATCTTCTTGTGCACGTCCGCAAGTCGGCCGAGCAGCGGTTCCACCCAGGAGGCGCCGTTCTCGATGACGGCGACCTTCAGCTCCGGGAAGCGGGAGAGCGTACCGTGGCAGATCAGGGACGAGACCGCGTCCTCGATCGGCCGCCACTCGATGACCTGGCGGAACGCGTTGGGCCTGAACGGCAGGAACTCGCGCTGGCTGCCCTCCCAGTCGTTGGCGTAGCGGGCGTAGCCGCTGTCCGAGGAGTGGAAGGCGACCAGCACGCCGGTCTCGACGACCCGCTTCCAGAACGGGTCGAACTCCGGCAGCGCGAACGAGCGCGTGGCACCGAAGCCGGGCACGGGCGCCGGCCGGACCAGGATGGCGCGGGCGCCGCGCTCCACCACCCAGTTCAGCTCCTCGACCGCCTTCTCGACGATCGGGAGGGTGATGACGGGCACCGTGAAGATGCGGTCCTTGTAGGTGAAGGACCAGGTGTCGTGCAGCCATTCGTTGAGGGCGTGGATGACCGTGTGGATCAGCTCCGGGTCGTCCTTCATGCGCTCCTCGATGAGGCTCGCGAGCGTGGGGAACATCAGGCTGCGCTGGATGCCGAGCTCGTCCATGAGCTCCAGGCGCGGGGCCGGTTCACGGAAGGCTGGCACGGAGCGCATCGGCTCGCCGAATATCTCCCGCCGGGTCTTTCCGGTCGGGTTGCCGACCTTGAAGTACTCCTCCATGGCCCCCGGGCGGGCGACCACGTCGAAGGTGGGGTTGGGGATGTACTCGCTGATCTGCCCACGGATCGCGATCTTCGTGCGGCCCCGGACGGTCACGTACTCGATGGCCCCGTCGTACTCCCTGGGCAGGTACTTCGTGAGCGCTTCCTGCGTCTCGTAGAGGTGGTTGTCCGCGTCGAAGAGCGGATACGCGAGCGCGCGAGAGGGCATGAGATCCTCCTTAACCAATCTTGAGAATCGTATTCTCACTATGCGGTAGTGGCAATGTTCCGGCGGAGCTCGAACTTCTTCACCTTCCCGCTCGGCGTACGCGGGAAGTCGTCGACCGTGCGGATCTCCTCGGGCCACTTCTGCCGGGCCAGTCCGGCGCGCTGGAAGTGCACCCGCATCTCGGCCAGGACCGGCGCGGACCAGCCGGGACGCATGCGCAGGACGGCAGCGGCCCGCTCCCCCAGGCGCGGGTCCGGGACGGCGACCACGGCGGCCTCGGCCACCCCGGGCAGGCCGAGCAGGACGTCCTCGACCTCCAGGGCGCTGATGTTCTCGCCGCCGCGGATGATGACGTCGGCCTTGCGGTCGGTGATGGTCAGGTATCCGTCGGCGTCGAGCACGCCGATGTCGCCGGTGCGGTACCAGCCGTCCGCGTCGAAGGCGGCTGCGGTCAGCGCGGGGTCGGTGTAGCCGAGGCAGAGGTCGGGGCCGCGGGTGAGGATCTCGCCGTCCTCGGCGAGCCTCAACTCGACGCCCGGCAGCGGAAGTCCGTCGGTGTGCAGCCGCTTGACGGCCGGGCCGTCGTAGGGGGTGCAGGTCACGGACGGGTGCTCGGTGGAGCCGTAGGCGCGGAAGACGCCGATGCCCAGGGACTCCAGCCGGGTCGTCACGGCGGAGGCGACGGAAGCACCGCCCAGACCGGCGTACCTGAGGTGTGCGATGTGCTCGGGCGTGCAGTCGGAGTGGTCGAGCAGGCTCGTCATGTAGTACGTCGCTCCCCCGCCGACCGTGAGCCCCTCGGCCCGCATGAGCGCGAGCGCCTGGGCGGGGTTCCAGACGTCCCCGAGGTTGACCGGGGAGCCGTCGAGGACGGGAATGAGGAAGGCGTTGATCATGCCGATGAAGTGGCCGACCGGCGCCACGGTGAACTGCCGTCCCCGGTCGGGCGGGTAGCTCGCGGCCAGTTGGCGCGTCTCGTAGCCCAGCGTCCGGTGGCTGTGGATCACGCCCTTGGGGTCCCGGGTGGTGCCCGAGGTGAAGGCGATGAGCGCGGGGGCGTCCGGGTCGACGGACAGTACGCCGGCCAGGGGTTCGTCCGCCAGCAGCGCGTCGAAGTCGCGGCCGACGACGCCCAGGACCGGGACGTCCTTGCACAGCTCCGGGCGGAACTCGGACCGGCCGAAGCGCCCGGCCGCGAAGAAGACCTTGGGGCGGGTCGCGCCGAGGATGTAGTCGACCTCCTTGGGCCCGTAGAAGTGGACGACCGGAACGACCACCGCGCCCAGGAAGGCGCAGGCCCAGAACACTGCGGCGGCTTCCATCCAGTTGGGCAGCTGCATGGCGACCGCGTCGCCGGGGCCGACCCCGCGCGCCCGCAGCCCGGCGGCGAGCCGCCGCGCCACCCGCTCCACGTCGGCGAAGGTCCCGGCCCACGGCCGCACCTCGGAGTGCACGCGGAACTCCACGTCCCCTGCTGCGGCCAGGCCGACGGTGAGCAGCTCACCGAGGGTCTCGCGGGTCCACCAGCCCTCGGCCTCGTAACGCTCGGACAGCCCGGGCGGCAACGGCCGCAGAGCACCGGGAGAAGTCGTCGTCATGGCAGGAGTTCTCCTCATCACGGTCACCATTGCACCTGTAGGAGAATTGCACTCTCCCATAGGGAGAAGGTAAGTTCCATACATGGCACGGGATCACGGCTTCCATCCGGTGCGGATCACCCGGATCGTCGACGAGACGCCGGACACACGCACCTTCGCCCTCGACGCGCCGTTCCCCTACCGGGCGGGGCAGTTCCTGACCTTCAAGGTGCGCGGGACGCTGCGCAGTTACTCGATGTCGTCCTCGCCCGACACCGACGGCGAGTTGTGCGTGACGGTCAAGCGAGTGCCGGGCGGGCTGGTCTCCGGCTGGATGCACACCCACCTGCGGCCGGGAGACACTCTTGAGGCCACCCGACCCGGCGGCTCCTTCTGTCTGCGCGGGGACGCGACGGGCCGGCCGTTGGTCGGTTACGCCGGCGGGAGCGGGATCACGCCGGTGTTCTCCCTGGTCAAAAGCGCACTGGCAACCACACCACGCACAGTGAAACTGCTGACGGCTCATCAGAGCGCGGGTTCGGCCATCTTCCGTACGGCACTCGATGCCCTCGCCGCACGCCATCCCGACCGGTTCCGCCTCCACGATCACCTCGACGACCGGGACGGGCTGGTCGGCGCCGACAAGATACGGGCGCTCGCCGATGCCGAAGCGGACCACTACATCTGCGGGCCGGAGCCCTTCATGGCACTCGTCGAGAGCACGCTGCTCGCGGCGGGGACGCCCGCCGGGCGGATCTTCGTCGAACGGTTCACGCCCGCCCCGCCCGACGAGACACAAGTCCAGCCCGTCCCCGGCACCGTCACCGTCGACCTGCGGGGCCGGCGCCGTACCGTGCCGCAGCGCGCGGGCGAGACCCTGCTGCAGAGCGCGCGCCGAGCCGGATTCACCCCGCCCTTCTCCTGCGAGTCCGGGGACTGCGCCACCTGTATGGCACGGCTGACCGCCGGCGAGGCCAAGATGCGCGTGAACAACGCCCTGGAACCTGACGAGATCGCCGAGGGCTATGTGCTCACCTGCCAGGCCGAACCCACGACCGCCGAGGTGACCGTCGTCTACGAGGACTGACACCCGCCGAAACTTCGGCACGCGCCGAGCCATCGGCACCCGCCGGACCGACCGCACCCGCCGGACCATCGGCACCCGCCCGTTCGACCGGAAGGCCACGCATGGTTGACCTGGAGATCGAGGACGGCCTCGCCGTCGTCACCATCGACCGCCCGCACGCCCGCAACGCCATCGACCCGGCCACCATGGGCGAACTGGACAAGGCCCTGGACGCGGCCGAGGGGTCGAACGCCCTCGTGCTGACCGGCGCGGGCGACAGGGCGTTCGTGTCCGGCGGCGATCTGAAGGAGCTGGCGCGGCTTCGCACCGAGAAGGAGGCGGCCGGGATGGCGCTGCGGATGCGGGCGTTGTGCGACCGGATCGCCGCCTTCCCGGGACCGGTGGTGGCCGCGCTCAACGGGCACGCCTTCGGGGGCGGCGCGGAGGTCGCGGTCGCCGCCGACATCCGGGTCGCCGCCGACGACATCCGCATCGGTTTCAACCAGACGAAGCTCGCCATCGTGCCCGCGTGGGGCGGCGCCGAGCGGCTGGCCCGGCTCGTCGGGCCGGGCCGGGCACTGCTGCTGGCGGGGACAGGGCGCGTGCTGGCGGCGGACGAGGCCGAACGGCTGGGCCTGGTGGACCTGGTGCTGCCCCGGGCCGGCTTCGACGATGGCTGGCGGGAGGTGGCGCGGTCGCTCGCCACCGCGCAGGCCGGCGAGATCAAGAACCTGACCACCCGGGTCAGGCCGGCGCGGGAGGCCGCGGCGGCCTTCGCCCGGCTCTGGGTGTCCGACGAACACTGGCAGGCGGCGGAGAAGGTGGTGTCCCGTGGCAGGTGAGATCCACGTCGAGGAAGGGCCGTACGGGCCGGAGGTGCGGCCCGAGGGCACGGCCGTCGAGCAGACCGTGCTGTATCTGCACGGCGACCCGCGGCTGGCGGGCACCCCGCAGGACGCCGTGCCCACGGCGCGCGAACTGGCCCGGCACACCGGCTGCACGGTCGTGTGCGCCCGCTACCGGCTGCACTTCCCCGAGGCCTTGGAGGACGTGTCCGCCGCCTGGCAGCACTGCCACGACCGTGGCCCCGGCCCTGCGGCCGTGGCCGGCAAGCGGCTGGGCGGTGCCCTCGCCGCCGGTCTGCTGCTGCGGCTGCGCGACGAAGGGGCGACTCCGCCGTCCTGCGCGGTGCTCTCGTCGCCGGTGCTGGACTTCACGCTGGACGCGTCCAGTCTGCTGCTCAACGCGGCCGCCGACCGCACGCTCGACGCCGAGGCCCTGTCCGTCCGGGCGGCCGCATACGCGGGCACGACACCGCGCAGCCAACCGCTGCTCAGCCCGCTGCACGGCAACCTCCACGGCCTGCCGCCGATCCAGCTGCACGCGGCGGGCACGGAGATGCTCCTGGACGACACGCTGTCCCTCGCGACCCGCGCGGCGCACTCGGGGGTCGAGGTCGACATGCGGATCTACGAGGACTCCTCCGCGCAGGGGCTCAGGCAGCTGGAGGCGACGGCGGCGTTCCTGCGCACCTGGTGCTCGACCGGCCTGGCGACAGCGCAGCGAAGCTGAACGCCGCCGCCGTACGGGACGACAGTGGTGGCCCGGATGTTGTCCGGTCACCACGACCTTCGCCCCGTCCGCGACCAGCTCGCGCGCGGCCGCGTGGCCCAGCCCGCGGGTGGCTCCGGTGACGACGTACACCCGG
>NZ_JBEYVI010000046.1:0-96057 GCF_040643955.1 Streptomyces sp. NPDC047061 | reverse complement strand
GGGTGGCCCCGCGCCGAGACCAGGTTGGGGGTGGGACCCCGCGCCCCTTAAGGGGCGCGGGGAACTGCGCGATCAACCACAACGCACCCGCACTCGCAATCGCAACCCAACCCGGCAGGCGAGTAGGCGCACCAAACACCCATTTGTCACTACCGCCCCGTACTGTCGAACCATGGCAGTCCCCGCACCCGCACCCTCTTCGGCCTACGACCCGGCGTCAGCCGACCGCTGGGCCCCCGAACCCGACAAACGCCCCGGCCGCACCGCCTTCCAGCGCGACCGCGCCCGCATCCTGCACTCCGCCGCCCTGAGAAGGCTCGCCGGCAAGACCCAGGTCGTCACCCCCGGCACCCCCGCCCAGGCATGGGACGCCAGCCCCCGCACCCGCCTCACCCACTCCCTCGAATGCGCCCAGGTCGGCCGGGAGCTGGGCGCCGCCCTCGGCTGCGACCCCGACCTCGTGGAGGCCGCCTGCCTCTCCCACGACCTCGGCCACCCGCCCTTCGGCCACAACGGCGAACAGGCGCTGAACGAGTTCGCGGACGACTGCGGCGGCTTCGAGGGCAACGCCCAGTCCCTGCGGCTCCTCACCCGCATCGAGCCCAAGCGGTTCACCCCCGAGGGCTCCGTCGGCCTCAACCTCACCCGCGCCGCCCTGGACGCCGCCACCAAGTACCCGTGGCCGCGCGGCGCGCACCCCACCGCCCCGGCCTCGCCCAAGTTCGGTGTGTACGAGGACGACCGGCCGGTCTTCGACTGGGTCCGCAAGGAGGCCCCCGGCACCCGCACCTGCTTCGAGGCGCAGGTCATGGACTGGTCGGACGACGTCGCCTACTCCGTGCACGACGTCGAGGACGGCCTGCACGCCGGTCACATCGACCCCAACTGCCTGCACGCGGAGCCGGAACGGCAGGCGGTGTTCGCCGTCGCCGTCGGCCTGTACGTGCCCGCCGGCACCGACCCCGCCGAACTCGCCGCCGCCCTCGACCGGCTCCAGGACGAGGAGTGGTGGCCGCACGGCTACGACGGCACCGCGGTCGCCCAGGCCCGCCTCAAGGACGCCACCAGCCAGCTCATCGGCCGGTTCTGCCTGGCCGCGGAGGGCGCCACCCGCGAGGCCTACGGCACCGGCCGGCTCACCCGGTACGGCGCGGAACTCGTCGTACCGCGCGAGGCCCGAATGGAGTGCGCGGTACTCAAGGCCATCGCCCACCGGTACGTCATGCAACGCGCCGAGCAGGAGCGGCTCCGCGCCGACCAGCGGGTCGTCGTCGCCGAACTCGCCGAGGCGCTCACCGCCCGCGCGCCGGACGGGCTCGACCCGCAGTTCCGGGCGCTGTTCGACGCGGCCGGCGACGACCACGCCCGCAAGCGGGTGATCGTCGATCAGATCGCGTCGCTCACCGACGCCTCCGCGCAGTCGCTGCACGCGCGACTGACGGGACGTATGTGAACACTTTGTGACTCTCTGCGACCCTCGGTGGCCTGATCGGGGCAAGATCGCGTCAGCGGGGGTCATTCCCTCTTCCCGCATCACGCTGCGTGCGGGAGGCTCACAGTGCGGCGCATGTGGGCGGCATATGTGGCGGCACCCTTACGAGGAGGCATCAAGTGGTCGACGCGGACCAGACTTTCGTCATCGTCGGAGGCGGACTCGCCGGCGCGAAGGCGGCCGAGACGCTCCGAGCCGAGGGCTTCAGCGGCCGGGTGATACTGATCTGCGACGAACGCGACCACCCGTACGAGCGCCCGCCGCTCTCCAAGGGATACCTGCTCGGCAAGGAGGAACGCGACAGCGTCTTCGTGCACGAGCCCGCCTGGTACGCGCAGCACGACATCGAACTGCACCTCGGCCAGACCGTGGACCGCATCGACCGCGCCGCGAAGACCGTCCGGTTCGGCGACGACGGCACGCTGGTCCGCTACGACAAGCTGCTGCTCGCCACCGGAGCGGAGCCCCGCCGCCTCGACATCCCCGGCACCGACCTGGCCGGCGTCCACCACCTGCGCCGCCTCGCGCACGCCGAGCGCCTCAAGGGCGTCCTCGCCGCCCTCGGCCGGGACAACGGGCACCTGGTCATCGCGGGCGCCGGCTGGATCGGCCTGGAGGTCGCGGCGGCGGCCCGGACGTACGGCGCCGAGGTCACCGTCATCGAGCACGGACAGACCCCGCTGCACAGCGTCCTCGGACCCGAACTGGGCAACGTCTTCGCGCAGCTGCACGAGGAGCACGGGGTCCGGTTCCGCTTCGGGGTGCGGCTCACCGAGATCGTCGGCCAGGACGGCATGGTGCTCGCCGCGCGCACCGACGACGGCGAGGAGCACCCGGCGCACGACGTGCTCGCGGCGATCGGTGCGGCGCCGCGGGTCGGGCTGGCCGAGGCGGCCGGGCTCGAGCTGGCCGACCGGGCGCAGGGCGGGGGCGTCGTCGTCGACGAACGGCTGCGGACGTCCGACCCGGACATCTACGCGGCCGGCGACGTGGCCGCCTTCCCGCACGCGCTGTTCGGCACGAGGCTCCGCGTGGAGCACTGGGCCAACGCGCTGAACGGCGGCCCGGCGGCGGCCCGCTCGATGCTGGGGCAGGACGTCGCGTACGACCGGGTGCCCTACTTCTTCACCGACCAGTACGACCTGGGCATGGAGTACAGCGGGTGGGCGCCGCCGGGGTCGTACGACCAGGTGGTGATCCGGGGGGACGCGGGGAAGCGGGAGTTCATCGCGTTCTGGGTGAAGGAGGGGCGGGTGCTGGCCGGGATGAACGTGAACGTGTGGGATGTCACAGAGCAGATCCAGAAGCTGATCCGCTCCGCGGCGCCGGTGGATCTCGACGCTCTGGCCGACCCCCATGTGCCGTTGGAATCGCTCGCCTAGGGGGCTGCCGGGTTCTGCCGTCTCGCGGGTAAGGGTGCGTGGGGGCTGGTCGCGCAGTTCCCCGCGCCCCTGAAGGGGCGCTCCGGCTCGCCGGAGTTGTCACCGCACCCCCGTAGAATTCATCCGTGGCCGGACGGATCAATGACGAGGATGTGAAGGCGGTACGGGACGCGGTCCCGATCGACGCCGTCGTGTCCGAGTACCTCCAGCTGCGCAACGCGGGCGGCGGGAACCTCAAGGGACTGTGCCCGTTCCACGACGAGAAGTCGCCGTCCTTCCAGGTCAGCCCGAGCAAGGGACTCTTCCACTGCTTCGGCTGCCAGGAAGGCGGCGACACCCTCACCTTCGTGATGAAGGTGGACCATCTCTCCTTCTCGGAGGCGGTCGAGCGGCTGGCCGCCCAGGCCGGCATCACCCTGCGCTACGAGGAGGGCGGGTACAACCCGGCCCACCAGCGCGGTGAGCGGATCCGGCTGGTCGAGGCGCACAAGGCCGCCGCTGTCTGGTACGCGGAGCAGCTCGCCACCAGCCCCGAGGCCGAGACCGGCCGGCTCTTCCTCGCCGAGCGCGGCTTCGACCAGGCCGCCGCCGTCCACTTCGGTGTCGGCTACAGCCCGCAGGGCTGGGACCACCTCACCCGCTATCTGCGCGGCCAGGGCTTCACCGACAAGGAGCTGTTGCTGTCGGGGCTCTCGCAGGAGGGCAGGCGCGGGCCCATCGACCGGTTCCGGGGCCGCCTGATGTGGCCGATCCGGGACATCGGCGGCGAGGTCGTCGGCTTCGGCGCCCGCAAGCTCTACGAGGCCGACAACGGGCCCAAGTACCTCAACACGCCCGAGACCGCGATCTACAAGAAGTCCCAGGTCCTCTACGGCATCGACCTCGCCAAGCAGCACATCGCGAAGGCCAGCCGCGCGGTCGTGGTCGAGGGCTACACCGACGTCATGGCCTGCCACCTGGCCGGGGTGACGACCGCGATCGCCACCTGCGGCACGGCCTTCGGCGGCGAGCACATCAAGATCCTCCGCCGGCTGCTGATGGACAACGGCTCGGCCCGCGTGATCTTCACCTTCGACGGTGACGCGGCCGGGCAGAAGGCGGCCCTGCGCGCCTTCGAGGACGACCAGAAGTTCGCCGCCGAGACGTACATCGCCATCGCCCCCGACGGCATGGACCCCTGCGAACTGCGCCTCGCCAAGGGCGACGAGGCGGTCGCCGACCTGGCCGAACCCCGCACCCCGCTCTTCGAGTTCGCGCTCCGCCAGATCGTCGCCCGCTACGACCTGGACACGCCCGCGGGTCGCGCGGCCGCCCTCGACGAGGCGGCGCCGATCGTCGCCCGGATCAAGAACAGCGGCGCCCAGCACGAGGTCGCCGTCCAGCTGGCCGGCATGCTCGGCATCCTCGACACCCAGTTCGTGGTGAAGAGAGTGGCCCAGCTGGCCCGTTGGGCCCGTGAGAAGGGTGGCGGCGGGGGCCGGACCTCCGCCCCGGGGCGCGGCCCGCAGCAGCCGTCGTACGACACCGGCGGCTCCCGCCCGGCCGTGTCCGGCCCGGCCCTCAACCTCCGCAACGCCGTCTTCGCCACCGAGCGCGAGCTGCTGAAGCTCGCCCTCCAGCGCCCCGAGCTGGTCTCCCCGGCCTTCGACGCGTACGGCATCGACGAGTTCACCGCCGAGCCCTACGCGGCCGTACGCCAGACCATCATGGAGGCGGGCGGCGCCGAGTACGGCGTGCAGGATCCGCAGGAGTACCTGGTCCGGGTCCGCGATGCGGCCGCCGACGACGCGGTCCGCGCGATGGTCACCGAGCTCGCCGTCGAGGCGATCATGCGCCGCACCGTCGACGAGAACTATGCGGGCGAACAACTCGTGACCGTCCGCCGCCGGGCCGTGGACCGCCGCATCCACGAGATCCAGATCACCCTCACCCGCCTCGGCAACGGCGGCGACCCCGCCCAACTCACCTCCGTGCAGAACGAGTTGTGGGTCCTCCAGCAGTACGGGCAGGCGCTGCGCGAGCAGGGCCCGGCCGCCCTCTGAGCCCCGCTCGGCCGCCGGGATAACCGCGCGGTCACGGACCGGACGCAAAAAGTCACCGCACGCCCCTCGTGGCGGCGATGTGTCTTCCCCCACACTGGGGGCGGTGCCTGAGTCCTCGGAGCGCGGCCGGCCCGTCCCGGACGGGTCCTACACCCCCGCCGTTCCACTCATCGCGTACGGGACGGACAGCGGCGAGGCCGTCGTCTCCGCTCCCGAAGTACCGCTGCCGCACCCCCTGGCAGCGATCATCCTGGAGGTCGCCCCCGTGCAGACCCAGACCCTGACCCAGACAGACAGCAGCAGCACGCTCACGGACGATCCGGAAGCCGACAGCGGCGGCTATGCCGGCGTACCGCCGCAGAGCCGGGCCGCGCTGCACCCCGAGACCGAGCCGGAGGGCCCGGCTTCGGAGGAGCTCACGGCCGACGCCCCCGACACGGAGTCCGAGCCCGAGTCCGAGCCCGAGCCCGCCGCGTCGCGCGCCGCCGCCCGCGCCGACACCGCCGGCCCCTCCTCGGACCTGTTCCGCCAGTATCTGCGCGAGATCGGCCGTATCCCGCTGCTCACCGCCGCCGAGGAGGTCGAACTCGCCCGCCGCGTCGAGGCCGGCCTGTTCGCCGAGGAGAAGCTGGCCGGCGCCCCCGACCTCGACAGCGAACTGGCGCTGGACCTGGACCGGCTGGTCGTCATGGGCCGCATGGCCAAGCGCCGCCTCATCGAGGCGAACCTGCGGCTGGTCGTGTCGGTCGCGAAGCGGTACGTCGGCCGGGGCCTGACCATGCTCGACCTGGTGCAGGAGGGCAACCTCGGGCTGATCCGCGCCGTCGAGAAGTTCGACTACGCCCGCGGCTACAAGTTCTCGACGTACGCCACCTGGTGGATCCGCCAGGCCATGTCCCGTGCCCTGGCCGACCAGGCCCGCACCATCCGGGTCCCCGTGCACGTGGTGGAGCTGATCAACCGGGTCGTCCGCGTCCAGCGCCGGATGCTGCAGGAGCGGGGCTACGAGCCGACACCCGACGAGGTCGCCGCGCACCTGGACCTGGCGCCGGAGCGGGTGGGCGAGGTGCTGCGGCTGGCGCAGGAGCCGGTGTCCCTGCACGCCCCGGTGGGCGAGGAGGACGACGTCGCCCTCGGCGACCTCATCGAGGACGGCGATGCGGCGAGCCCGGTCGAGTCGGCGGCGTTCCTGCTGCTGCGGGAGCACCTGGAGGCGGTGCTGTCCACGCTCGGGGAGCGGGAGCGGAAGGTCGTCCAGCTGCGGTACGGCTTGGCCGACGGCCGGCCGCGCACGCTGGAGGAGATAGGGCGGATCTTCGGGGTGACGCGGGAGCGGATCAGGCAGATCGAGTCGAAGACTCTGAACAAGCTGCGGGATCACGCCTTCGCGGACCAGCTGAGGGGCTATCTGGACTGACGCCGGGTGCGGGTGCGTGGGGGTTGCTCGCGCCCACGCGGCGGCAGCCGCAAATCGATACAGCCCCGCGCCCCTTACGGGGCGCTTCGCCCGCCGCTCCTTCCCAGCCGCCCTTCTCAGCCGCGGGCAGTCGTGCCGCTGGGGCGGCACGGGTGGGCGCTGGGGGTCCCCCCGGCCGAAGGCTGGGGGAGGCACCCCGCAAGCGCGGGCGAGTGAACCCCCCCCGCCCGCGCCCACGACGCACCGCACCCGCTCAGTCCACCTCCGCCACCGCCTGCGCGAACTGCGCCTTGTACAGCCGGGCGTACGCCCCGTCCGCCGCCAGCAGCTCCGCGTGCGCCCCCTGCTCGACGATCGAGCCGTTCTCCATCACCAGGATGGTGTCCGCGTCCCGGATCGTGGAGAGCCGGTGGGCGATGACGAACGACGTCCGCCCGTCCGCCAGTTTGGCCATCGCCTTCTGGATCAGTACCTCGGTACGGGTGTCGACGGACGACGTCGCCTCGTCGAGGACCAGGATCGTCGGGTCGGACAGGAACGCCCGCGCGATGGTGATGAGCTGCTTCTCACCGGCGCTGACGCCCGTGCCCTCGTCGTCGATGACGGTGTCGTAGCCCTCGGGGAGGGTGCGCACGAACCGGTCCGCGTGGGCCGCCCGCGCCGCCTCCTCGATCTCGCCCCGGGTGACCTCGCGAGAGGCGCCGTACGCGATGTTCTCCGCGATCGAGCCGCCGAACAGCCAGGTGTCCTGGAGCACCATGCCGATCCCGGCGCGGAGTTCGTCCCGGGACATGCGGGTGATGTCGACGCCGTCGAGGGTGATCCGGCCGTCGGAGACGTCGTAGAACCGCATGAGGAGGTTCACCAGCGTGGTCTTGCCGGCGCCCGTCGGGCCGACGATCGCGACCGTGTGGCCGGGCTCGACCGTCAGGGAGAGGTCCTCGATGAGGGGCTTCTCCGGGTCGTAGCGGAAGGACACGTGCTCCAGGGCCACCCGGCCGCGGAGTTCCGCCGGTCGTTCGCCCGGCACCGGGTCGGCCGTCTGCTCCTCCGCGTCGAGGAGTTCGAAGATCCGCTCGGCGGAGGCGACACCGGACTGCACCAGGTTGGCCATGGAGGCGACCTGGGTCAGCGGCATCGAGAACTGCCGGGAGTACTGGATGAAGGCCTGGACGTCACCGATGGACAGGGCGCCGGACGCGACCCGCAGGCCGCCGACCACCGCGACCAACACGTAGTTCAGGTTCGACACGAACATCATCAGCGGCTGCATGACCCCGCTGTTGAACTGCGCCTTGAACCCGGCCTCGTACAGTGCCTCGTTCTGCTCGGCGAACTGCTGCGCCGACTCGTCCTGCCGGCCGAACACCTTCACCAGGGTGTGCCCGGTGTACATCTCCTCGACGTGGGCGTTGAGCTTGCCGGTGGTCCGCCACTGCTGCACGAAGTGCGGCTGCGAGCGCTTGCCGATGCGGGTGGCGACCAGGAAGGACAGCGGCACGGTGGCCAGGGCCACCAGCGCGAGGATCCAGGACACCCAGAACATCACCGCGAGCACGCCGACGATGGTGAGCAGCGAGTTGATGAGCTGGCCCATCGACTGCTGGAGCGTCTGGCCGATGTTGTCGATGTCGTTGGTGGCGCGGGAGAGCACCTCGCCGCGCTGCCGCTTGTCGAAGTAGGAGAGCGGGAGCCGGGACAGCTTCGACTGGACGTCCTCGCGCATCCGGTACATCGTGCGGTTGACGGCCCGGTTGACCATCCGGGTCGCCACCGCCATCAGCAGGCCGGCGACGAGGTACGTGCAGAGCGCGAAGAGCAGGACGTCGCCGACCTGGCCGAAGTCGATGCCCTTGCCCGGGGTGAAGTCGGTGCTTCTGAGCATGTCGGCGACCGTGTCCTGGCCGCGCTCGTGCATGCCCGCCAGGACCTGCTCCTTGGTGGAGCCGGCCGGCATCTGCTTGCCGATGACACCGGCGAAGACCAGGTCGGTGGCCTTGCCTAGGATCTTGGGGCCGATCACGTTGAGGGTGACGCTCACGACCACGCAGAACAGCAGCAGGTAGATCGTGAACTGTTCGGGTTTGAACCGGGCGAGGAGCCGTTTGCCCGAGTTCTTGAAGTCCATCGAGCGCGTGTCGGGGCCGCCCCCGGCCATCATGCGTCCCATGGGCCCGGCCATCAGGCAGCCTCCGCTTCCGTCAGCTGGGAGAGCACGATCTCCCGGTAGGTCTCGTTGCCGGCCATCAGTTCGTGGTGGCGGCCGGTGCCGACGACACGTCCCTCGTCGAGGACGACGATCCGGTCGGCGTCTCTGATGGTCGCCACCCGCTGGGCGACGATGACGACGGTCGCCTCGGCCGTCTCCTGGGCGAGCGCGGCGCGCAGGGCGGCGTCGGTCGCGTAGTCGAGGGCGGAGAAGGAGTCGTCGAAGAGGTAGATCTCCGGGCGCTGCACGAGCGTGCGGGCGATGGCGAGCCGCTGCCGCTGGCCGCCCGAGACGTTCGTACCGCCCTGCGCGATGGGCGCGTTGAGCCCGCCCTCCAGATCGGAGACGAAGCCCTTGGCCTGCGCCACCTCCAGCGCCTGCCACAGCTCCTCGTCGGTGGCGTCCGGATTGCCGTACCGCAGGTTGGTCGCCACCGTCCCCGCGAACAGGTACGGCTTCTGCGGGACCAGGCCGACGGTCTTCGCGAGCAGCCTCGGTTCGAGGCCGGAGACGTCCTCCCCGTCCACCAGGACCTGGCCGTCGGTGGCGTCGAAGAGGCGTGCCACCAGGCCGAGCAGGGTGGACTTGCCGCTGCCGGTGGAGCCGATCACGGCGGTCACCTCGCCGGGCCGGGCCACCAGGTCGACGGCCTTGAGCACCGGCTCCTCGGCACCCGGGTAGCAGAAGCCCGCGGCCCGGATCTCCAGATGGCCGTGCCGGCGCAGCTCGGTGACCGGTGCGAGCGGCGGGACGACGCTGGACTCGGTGTCCAGGACCTCCTCGATGCGCTCGGCGCAGACCTCCGCGCGCGGCACCATCATGAACATGAAGGTGGCCATCATCACGGACATCACGATCTGCATGAGGTAGGCGAGGAAGGCGGTCAGGTCACCGATCGCCATCTGGCCGCTGTCGATCCGGTGGGCACCGAACCACACCACGGCGATCGAGGACACGTTCACGGTCGTCATGACGATCGGGAACATCAGCGCGAGCATGTTGCCGGTGGCCAGCTGCATGTCGGTCAGGTCCTTGTTGGCCTTCCCGAACCGGCCCTGCTCGTACTCGTCGCGCACGAACGCGCGGATCACCCGGTTGCCGGTGATCTGCTCGCGCAGCACCCGGTTCACCGTGTCGAGCCGCACCTGCATGGCCCGGAACAGCGGCCGCAGCCGGCGCACGATCAGGGCGACGGAGATACCCAGCACGGGTACGACCGCGACCAGTACCCCGGACAGCGGAACGTCCAGGCCGAGGGCGAGCACGATGCCGCCGACACACATGATGGGCGCCGACGCCATCAGCGTGAACGCCATCAGGACCAGCATCTGGACCTGCTGTACGTCGTTCGTCGTACGGGTGATGAGCGAGGGCGCCCCGAAGTGACCCACCTCACGTGACGAGAAGGACTGCACCCGGTCGAAGACCGCGGCCCGCACGTCCCGGCCGAGCGCCGACGCGGTCCGGGCGCCGTAGTACACCGCACCGATGTTGCACACGACCTGTGCGAGCGAGATGCCGATCATCAGGGCGCCGAAGGACAGGATGTAATCCGTGTCACCCTTCACGACGCCGTTGTCGATGATGTGTGCGTTGAGCGTGGGCAGGTAGAGGGTGGCGCAGGTCTGCAGGAACTGCAGCAGCACCAGGATGGAGATGGGTTTCCTGTAGGGCCTGAGATAGGTCCGCAGAAGTCGTATGAGCACGCTACGTCTCTCGGAGTCGGCGGTGGGGGCGGGGTCGCTGGCCCGGAAAAAGGCGGGTCGCTTGCCCTAGGCCCCTATCGTCCGACACTCCACCCGCGTTACCTCAACCGATTAACCCGACAGCGGACGCACCCGGGCATCCACAGGCGTACGTTTCGCGCCGTTTACGACCGGAACGCTCCCGGATGGGTCTGCTCCCGCACCGAGACGTACTGCTGCCGGACCGCCTGCCCGACGGCCAGCTCGTCACCGGGCTCCAGGACCTGCGCCGCCGCGCCCTGCCACACGGGCGGCGTACGCGGGTCCAGGGTCCCCTGCGAGACCCCGAGCGCCCAGGCCGCCTGCCGGGCCGCCCCGATCGCCGCGTAGTCCGCGGGCTGCGGTACGACGACCTGCGCGCCGAACAGCATCGGCGCCGCCGCCTGTACGGCCGGCAGCTCGGCGGCCTGCCCCAGCAGGAAGATCCGCCGCACCCCGACGCCCCGGTTGCGCAGCACGTCCAGCGCGTCGGCGAGCCCGCACAGCATGCCCTCGAAGGAGGCCCGCGCGAGATGCTCGGCCCGCATCGACTCCCGGCGCAGCCCGGCCAGTGTCCCCGCGGTGTGCGGCAGGTTCGGCGTCCGCTCGCCCTCCAGGTACGGCAGCATGACCAGCCCGTGCGAGCCCGGCGTCGACTTCATCGCCAGGTCGGAGAGGCTCTCCAGATCGGCCAGCCCGAGCAGCTCGGCGGTACCGCGCAGGGCCCGTACCGCGTTGAGCGTGGTGACGACCGGCAGGTGCATGCCGGTGGCGTCGGCGAGCGAGGTGATCATCCCGGAGGTGTCGGCGAGTGCCTCCGTGTGCACGGCCATGACCGACCCCGAGGCGCCCAGCGACACCACGGCGTCCCCGAACCCGAGCCCGAGGCCGAAGGCGGCGGCCATGGTCTCGCCGGTCCCCGCGGAGATCAGCAGCCCCTCCGGGGTGGTGCCGGCCGCGTCGGAGGGCCCGATCACCTCGGGCAGCATCGTCTGGTGCCCCAGGGCGAGTTCGACGAGGTCGGGCCGGTAGCCGCCGGTGGCCGCGGACCAGTACCCGGTCCCGGACGCCCCGCCCCGGTCGGTCGTCCTGCGCACCGGCCGCCCGAGCAGCTGCCACACCAGCCAGTCGTGGGCCTGCAGCAGTACGGCGGTCCGCCGGGCGTTCTCCGGCTCGGTCTTCGCCAGCCAGCGCAGCTTGGTGACGGGCTGTGCGGCCTGCGGCACGCACCCGACCGCCTGCGCCCAGGCCTCCCGGCCGCCCAGCGCGTCGATGAGATCGGCGGCCGCGACCTGGGCGCGCTTGTCGCCGCCGACCATCGCCGGACGGACGGTGTTGCCCTGCGCGTCCAGCGGGACCAGCGCGTTCTGCTGCGCGGACACGCCGATCGCCTGCACGCCCTCCAGGAGCCCGCCCCCGGCGGCCTCGCCGAGGGAGAGCAGCCAGGCCTGCGGGTCGACGTCACTGGGGCGCGCCGCGCCGTCCGGCGTGTCGACCGGGTGCGGTGCGTATCCCTGGCGGAGCACCGCACCGGTGTCCGCGTCGCAGACCACGATGCGAGTGAAATCGGGTGAGCTGTCCAACCCGGCGACTATCCCCATGCCCGAAATTCTGCCGCACGCTCCGCTGTGGTTCGGCCGACGGGCGCCGTTGGGGTGAGGGCCGGGCTTCGTGTGCGGGTGCGTCGTGGCCGGTCGCGCCCACGCGGCGGAGCCGCAAATCGATACGGCCCCGCGCCCCTGGGGGGTTGCCGACGGGCGGGTCGAAAAGTGTGCCTACGTGTTGCTGGTGCCCCAGTCGTCCTCGGCTGCGCCGTTCGGGTTGCGGTCGCGCAGGGAGCGGACCCGGGCCGCCACCGAGTCGGGCATGTGGTCGCCGACCTTCACGCTGACCGTGTGGAAGGCCTTGCCGGCGTAGACGCGGCCCTGCTGGGCGGCGGTCTCGGCGGTGTTGCGGACGGCCGGGTTCTGGGCGACCTGCCGGGCCGACTTCTTCAGCTGCTCGTATCGCTCCCGTCCGGCCCTGGTACCGAGCACGTAACCCAGAGCGAGCCCGACGACGAACGTGAGCTTGTAGCGCATGACGGCCACCCTTCCCTCGTGGGGGAGTCTCGTGGGGAGTACCGATTGGCGGAGCACCCCCCTGCTTGCGCTAATGTATGTGTCGCAGCGAGCGCCCGCCCCCTGGCGAATACCCAGGTAGGTGCGTTCGATGCAACGAGGCATTCCTCCGTAGCTCAATTGGCAGAGCAGCCGGCTGTTAACCGGCAGGTTACTGGTTCGAGTCCAGTCGGGGGAGCTCGGTCCTCCGTAGCTCAATTGGCAGAGCAGCCGGCTGTTAACCGGCAGGTTACTGGTTCGAGTCCAGTCGGGGGAGCATGCTGAACGAGGACCCCTGCTGGGGTCCTTTTTCATGTCCGTCCCGTGCCCGCGGGAACCGCCGGGCCTGCACGGATGTCCTCAAGGTCATGAACGTCGCAGTTCGCCGACCAGCCGAGGCAGGAGATCGTATGAGCGGCTATGCTGCGGCAGACGGCGCGCACACATGTACGCGACACGCCGCTATGGGGCGGTAGCTCAGCCGGTTAGAGCAGCGGACTCATAATCCGTCGGCCGTGGGTTCGAGTCCCACCCGCCCCACCAGCGCAGGGCTGTGACCTGCGGAAACATTCCGTTTTGGGTGTTGGAACGTCAACTTTGCCTGAACGGACTGAATCCGCTGCTCCTGGGTTTGGGGTCCGGCGGTGCTCGGAGGAGCCCAAGCCCCACTGACCTGCGGCGGAGTAGACGAGTTCCGTTGTCGCTCGCCGCCCGGGCGACTGCTCTGAGGGTGGATGCCAAGACCCAGGGGCCGTACGGGGGCCGGGGCGGCGCAGCCGTGTCCAGGCCGACGGTTCGTCCGGGACGATTCGTTGCCCCCCCTTGGCAGGTTGCGCGGCACGGGCCTGTTGTCCCAGAAAGCTCTCCCCGACCCGACCCGACCGCCCGTTCCGGACTCAGCCGGTGCCCGTCGGCAGCGGTTCGTCCAGGAGGAAGGCCCGCAGCAGTGCGGTGTAGCGGCCGGGCTGTTCGCCCGAGATGGAGTGTCCGGCGCCCTTGACGGTCACCAACTCGGAGCCTGCGAGGGTGTGTTGGTACTCGGCGGTCACGGCGGGCTTGATGAAGTCGCACTCCCCTCGCATGATCAGAGAGGGGATGCGCAGGGTGCGCAGACGGGGCCGGGGGTCGGGGAGCTTCTCGAAGTCCCTGACGGTCATCTGGTTGCTGTAGAAGCCCTGAGGGTTGTCGTGCGCCGTGGTGGGCGAAGCGTCCTCACACGAGGTGCTGTCTTTTCCCTGGAGGGCGACTTCGTGCATCCAGTGGTCGACCTCGCGGTCGCCGACCAGTGCGTGCGCGGCGCCGGGGTTGATCTGGAGGAGCAGGCTCGCCGCGATGATGCGGGGTGCGCTGTTCAGCCGGTCGAGCCGGGCCTTCTGGGCGGGGGAGAGGCGGTTCCAGGGTTCCCCGGCCTTGGAGCCGGGGTATTGACGGCCCCACAGCGCGCCCGGCGAGGTGAAGACCGCTTTGGCGACGTGTTCGCCATGGGCGGCCAGGTACTGGGCGGTGAGTGATCCGCCCCAGGACTGGCCGACCAGGATGATCCGGTCGGCGCCGAGTGTGCGCCGGATCGCTTCCAGGTCGGCGACCTGGCGGGCGACGGTGTATCCGGTGACGTTCCGCAGCCGGGTGGAGCGGCCGGCGCCGAGCTGGTCGTAGGAGTAGACGTCGAAGCCGTCCGCCGCGAGTTCACGGCCCCCGGTGGGGACGCCCTCGCCGGGGGTGCCAGGACCGCCGTGCAGGAAGATCACCGGGGTCGGTCTGGCCTTGCCTGTGGCGGGGGCATGGACATAGGCGATGCGTGAACCGGTCGGCAGATCCCAGAACCGCACGCCGGGCGGGGCGGGGGCGGCCGTCGTGGTGGGCATCGGACGGAGGACGGTGACGGCGGCGAGGACGGCGAGGGCCACGGTCAGGCCGGCCGTGAGGAACGCGGTCGCCCGCCGGGCCGGGCGGCGGGCGAGGCCGAACAGGGCGAACGCCGTCCGGCCCAGCAGTCCGCCGGCCAGGGCACCGCCGACGAGACCGACGATGACCAGGACCGGCACGCTCGCGGTGACGAACGCCGCGGCGAGGAAGCCGGCCACCGCCACGGCAGGGGTCAGCAAGAGCGCCAGGAACAGCAGGGCGCCGCCGGCGACACGGTGGAGAAGTATGGGTGACATGCCTTCGAGGCTAGGAAACCGACGCGGGCGATCCGTCCAGCTCAGGGACGGTCCCGCCGCGTGCGAGGGCCGCCCTGCGGCGGGGTGTCACCCCCACTCGACCGCCGTGTCGCCGTCCGCCGCCTGCCCGACGACGCACAGGTCGGGTTCCGCGTCGAGGATCGCCGCGATCCCGGCCCGTACGACGGCCTGGTCGTCCGCGACGGTCACTCTGATCGCCATGGGAACGCCTCCGGGAGCCACACGCGGACCGCACCGCGGTCGGTCGTCGAGAGGGTACCGCCGGCGGCGTCCGCGAGGGCGCGCAGCCGCCGCTCCACATCGGGGACGGTGGGTGCCGGACCGGAGACCTCCACGCCGTCGGGGAGCGTGCGCACGGTGAGGGTGGCGCCCACGGCCATGAGCGCGGAGGCGGTCCGGTACGCGAAGACCTCCACGGCGGCGGGCAGCGGGCGGCGTGCTCCGACGTACCGGACGACGGCGCCGTAGCGCGCGGCCAGCGCGGTGATCCCGGAGACGGTGGGCGGAGGGGCGTCGTCGGCGTCGTCCCCTGCGCGCAGCCCGGACAGCAGGTCCCGCAGCGCGGTCAGTCCCGCGCGGGCCTCTTCCCGCACGGCCGGCAGATCCCCCTCCTCCGCCGCGGCGACGACCGCCCGCGCGTGCCGGAGCGCCGTGTCCCGCAGCCCGGTGGCGAACAGCAGACGCTGCGCGGACACCGCCGCGTCGGCGTCCCCGTCGAGCAGGACCCGCCGCCGGGCGTCCGCGGCCCACAGCCGCTCATGCCGCCGGGCGGTCCGGCGCCCCCACGACCAGACGGCGAGGGCGGGGAGGGCCAGCACGCCCGCCAGCACGGCCCAGGCCGCGGTACGGCTGCCGGTGATGCCGCTGCCGCTCGCCAGCGCGAGCCCGCCCACGGCGGCCACGGCGAGCGGCGCGAGCAGGCCTCGGCGCCACGGCAGACGCACCCCGACGCTGTGGACGAGCGTCAGCTCGACCCACCCGTACACCAGGAAGATGTCGCTCACCGGCGGCTGGGTCCAGCCCGCCCGGTCGCAGGCCCACCACAGCAGCAGCGCCGACAGCACCGCCGCGAGCGCGCGGCCGGGCGACCGTGAACGCCAGGCCAGCGGCACGGCGTGCAGGCCCGACAGCACGACGGTCACCAGCGCGGGCAGCAAACCGCCGAACGGAGCCGGTACGTCGGCCGACAGCAGGCTCGCACCGAGCGACAGCGCGATCGCCAGGGCTACCAGCGCGTAGTCGAGCGCGGCCGTCCCACGCCACCGGGGCCGCCGGCGGCGGGGAAGAACCGTCGCCGCAGGCAGCGAGGCCCGCACGCGCCAGCCCTCTCGACGGCCTTGCCCCACAGGTCCCGCGCGGAACGTCCCGCCCGTCGCGGTGACGGTGGCCGCCAGCCCCGCGAGACCGCGCCCGGTCCCGAGGCCCGGCTCGACGGCCGTACCGCCGTCGTCCGTGACGGTGACGACGAACAGGTGATCGCCGTCGACCTGTACGGGTTTGTCCTGGTCGTCCGTCGGCTCGATCCGGACGCGCACGGTCGCGCCCTCGGCGTACCGGGCCGCGTTGGTCAACGCCTCCCGGACGACCCGGTACGTCGCTTCCGTACTGCCGACCGGTGCCTTGTCGACCGTGCGCCGGTAATCCACCGCGTGCGCGGCGGCCAGCGCGTCGACCTCGGTGAAGCCGGCCGCGGTCGTGTCCAGCTCGGTGAGGCGCTCCAGTTCGCGGACGGCTTCCCGGCCCGCCTCGTCGGCGTGGCGCAGCGCGTCACCGGTCCGTTCCCGGTCGGCGAGCCTGAGCGCGGCGCCCGCGGCCACCACGATCCCGGTCAGCCGATGCGCGGCCACGTCGTGCAGCTCCGCCGCCAGCCGGTCCCGTTCCGCCAGCGCCGCGAACAGCGGGACCGCCGCCGTGCTCGCCTCGTAGTCCGCCAGCGCGGACCGGCGGGCCGACCGGTGCCGACGGGAGCGGCCCGTCGCCCAGACGACCGCCACCACCCCACCGGCCGTCAGCGCGACCCCCGCCACGTAGTGCGGCGGTTCACCATGTACGGCGGGGATCGCGGCGACGGCCAGCGTGAGCACGACGGCTCCCGTGCCCCTGATCCCGGCCTCGGGGTGGCCGGACCGCTGTTCAGGGAAACCTCTTCGTCCCCGGGTGGATTTGTCGTACTGGTGTGGACGGGCACCATCGTCCACACCAGTACGACGGGGATCACAGGGAACAGTGAGGGCGGGAGAACGGTGAGGGGCTCACGATTCGGGGTGTCGGCACTGCTGACGGTGTGCGCGCTGGTTCCCGCGGCGGGCGGTGCGGTCGCCGCGCCGCCCGCCGTGGTACCGGACGGAACCGCGTTGCAGGCGGCGCTGGACCGGGTGACGGCGACCGGCGCGGTCGGCGCGGTCGCCGAGGTCCGGCAGGGCGATGCCGTATGGCGCGGCAGCAGCGGCAAGTCCAGGCTCGACGGCCGGCAACCGGCCCCCGTCGACGGCCGCTTCCGCGCCGGAAGCGTCACCAAGACGTTCACCGCCACCGTGGTGCTCCAGCTGGTGGGCGAGGGGCGGCTGCGCCTGTCCGACACCGCCGAGCGGTGGCTCCCCGGCCTCGTTTCCGCCCCCGGAGGCGACCGGATCACGGTCCGGGATCTGCTCCAGCACGCCAGCGGCCTGCCCGAGTACACCGACGGACTGCTCGACGGCGACGTCCCCCGTGACCGCTTCCGCACCTGGACACCCGCCGAACTGGCCCGACGGGCCGTCAAGGACGGCAACGAGAACCGCCCTCTGCTGTTCCCGCCGGGCACCGACCACCACTACTCCAACACGGACTACATCGTGCTCGGCATGATCATCGAAAAGGTCACCGGCCGCTCCTACCGCACCGAGATCGACCAGCGCATCATCCGGCCCCTCGGACTCCGGGACACCCGCCTGCCGGGCTCCTCTCCCTTCCTCACCGGGCCCCACTCCCACGGCTACGAACCGGTGAAGAATGCGGACGGGACACTCGTCCCGGTCGACTACACCACCGTCAACATGTCCGTCGCCGGCGCCGCGGGCGAGATCATCTCCACCACCGCCGACCTCGACCACTTCTTCCGCACCCTGCTCAGCGGCGGCCTTCTGCGCCCGGTCGAGCTGCGCGAGATGACCGCCGACCCCAGCGGCGGCGGCTGGGGCCTCGGCCTGGAGATCGCCACGCTCCCCTGCGGCACGATCGTGGGCCACAGCGGCGGCACTCCCGGCTACCGCACCGTCTCCTTCCACACTCTCGACGGCACCCGCCAGGTCACCGTGGACTGGACCGACTGGGGCACCGACGCCGACGCCGGCCCCGCGGCCCTCGCCCTGATGACCGCCGCCCTGTGCCCCTCGTAGCCACCAACGGCCGAACTCCCTGCCTGGCCCGCAACGAGGTAGCTGTCGGAAACGGTGGGCTGATGGCGCTCCTGGAATTCGGCCACCCGGTAATCGGCTCCCCCTCAGAGTTGCCAGTCCGCTGATCAGGACCCGTGGCATGTCACTCGTTCCCGCGGATGACTCTTGGTGCATTCCGTCAGACCACGGACGGCCTACCACGGGTCGATGACAAGGCGCGGTGAGGCGCGCACCATCAGCCATGACCTCGACGTGTAAGCCGGATGCCCTCGCCGAGGCGGCGATCGGCGGGCCAGAAGGGACCTTTGCCATGGGAGCATTCGATCGATTCGTGTCGCGGCGGGCCTTCGCTGGTGTGCCGGTGTCGGTGTTGTCGTGGATGGCGGCCCGCAATCTGCCACGGACGACGAGGCCGGCGAGACGGGAAGAAGTCAAGGCGCCCGGCAACACACGGGTCACCGATGATGCTTTCGCCGCGTGCATCGAACCGGTCGTCGCGGTCAATCCACTCGATCCGCGTAACCTCCTGGCCGTCTGCCGGGTGTTCGTCGGATCCGGCATCGGTGTAGCCGCGTACACGTCGTTCGACGGCGGCAGCACCTGGCGCGCGCGGGGCCTGCTGCCCGGCCTGGTACCGGACTTCGACGGCAATCCGACCGTGGCCTTCGACAGCCGTGGCCGTGCGTTCGTGTGCTGCGTCGTGGCCACCCAGGGGCCGCCGCGCCACGGTGATGTCCTGATGTGGCGCAGCGACGACGGTGGGCGCGGTTTCCGGCCATCGGCCACGGCGATCGCGGGTGGTGCTGGGCTGGTGGACCATCCCAGCCTCACGTTCGGCACGGGAAGCCGCCGCGCATCCGCGCCTCTGTACCTCGCCGCGGGGGTGTACGGCACCGCCGACGAGGGTGTGGTCGTCGCCCGCTCCACCGACGGTGGCCGGACCTTCCAGCCCCCGCGTGTACTTGATCCTGCCGCAGGCGCCAGGGCTGTCGCCCCCGTCGCCGCGGCCGGACCGGACGGCTCGCTCACCGTCGCCTACTTCACCCCCTCTCCGAGTGGTGACGTGCTCATCAGAGCCGTCACCTCAGGCGACCACGGCGAGACGTTCACGGAGCCGTGCACGGTGGCCGAGATACCGGCCATGGCGCCGGGTCTGGGAGACGTCACCGCGAAGAGCGGCCCGGCTCTCGCGGCTGCCGCCGACGGCGGTCTCGTCTGCGCGGCCGTCACCGGCTTCGATGACGTGACCGGCATGTCGCGACTGCTGCTGGCGACATCGGCCGGCCCCACCGACCCCACCCCGACGTGGAGCACACCGATGACCGTGGCGGCCAGTGACGAGACGGTTTACCTGCAACCCCAAGTCGCCATCGCCGACGACCACCGCATCGCGATCTCCCTCTATGCACTGTCCCTGGCAACACTGCACATGGACGTCCTGCTCCACATCTCGGACCCGGTGCGAGCAGCATCCACGCAACCTGCCTTCGGGCCGCCCCTGCGCGTCACCACGCGGGCCTTCGATCCCCGGCAGGCCATCGACACCGGCAGCACCCACTGGCTCGGCAACTACCAGGGACTGGCCGCTGCTCCCGGCGATGTCCTCCACCCGATCTGGACCGACACGCGCACCGGCCGCGCGCAGATCTTCACCGCCGCTGTTCGCCGTCCCCGCGCCTGACCCCCGGACAAAGGCGAGCTTGAGCACGCCTCTGCCCGCTCCCTGGAACGGTATGCGCGGCCCGGCGTCGCCCTGTCGCCCGGCACGTTGCCGAACGCGACCCTGCCGGTCGTCGGCGCAGGTGAATCCGAGCGCATCCGGGCCTGGGGCTCATTTCGTTGCTCCTTCGGCGTGGATCTCGGTCACACCCCGCTTAAGCTGCGAGCGTGGATTACAGCGAGCTTGAGGCGGACGTTCTGCGGCTGGTCGTCGGGGCCACCGAGGCCGGCGTTCGCGCGTTCGGTGAGGAGACGGTCACCCGTCTGGCGCGGCCGGAATTGCTGCGCGGTGCGGCCGAGGACGAACTCACCGAAGAAGCCCGGGCGGCACTGGCCACCGCCTGCGCGAACGTGCTGACCATCAGCGCCGCCGAGCTGCACGACGAGCTGGCGACGATCTATGACGGCATCCTGGTCGAGGACGGTCTGGACCCCGGAGTCCTCACCGTCATCAGCGCGTTGGCGCACTGGCAGAGCTACCTGGAGCAGAACCGGCGCGGCGAGGTCTACGAACTCGCCATCCGTTCCATCGAGGACATCGACCAAGAGGTGTCCGCGGATCTCGGCGACTTCCTCGCCACACCGGAGATGGCCGCCGAGTACGAGCGCATCCGGCGGCTGCTGGACCCCGGCGCGGGGCAGGAACGCGGGCCCCACCACAGGTAGTTCTGGAGACGGCTCGCAGAGATGTGAGCGGGCCGTCAGTGGCTGGCTCGTGGTGCAGACCAAGGGGACACATCGGTTTTGGCTCATCGCCTGGACCGCTGTAACCATTCCGGCTTCCCCGACCCCGTCGACGGCGGTCGCATCCGCGCCGCCTTCAGGTACAGGACCCGAGCGTCGGCCAAACCGACCGGGCCGGCCCGGTCCCGCATCTGCCGTTATAACCTCAGTGGTGTATGCCGCCAGTGGAATAAATTGTAGAGGGGGGGCGCGTCCATGGCTTGGTAGATTGTCGTGGTCGAGCCAGCTCTGTCGTGGCTTCACGGCCTGCGCCGCACTGACCGCGACACTCTGCTTCAGGTCAGCCGGGCTGTCACTGTCGCCCCGGCTCGGCAGGGGCCACGGAAGTGCGGTTGCTGTTCGTGTTCGACCCGGACCGGCAGGCCGTGATCCTGGTCGGCGGTGACAAGGCGGGCAACTGGTCCGGCTGGTTCCGCGTGGCGGTGCCCCGGGCGGAGCAGGCGTACGCGGTGACCTCGGTACACCCTTCGACCCGCTGCCCCGACGCCCGTGAGCAGGGAACTGTCCATACCTTGCCCCACCGCCTCCGGCGGGGTGGTTCTGAGCCACGATGCGCCGCAATGTTGGTGATGTATTCTGATGACATACATCACGGATGCTGGAGGTGGTCGATGTCCGTCACACAGATTGATCTCGATGACGAGGCACTCGCCGAGGCCATGCGGCTGATGGGTGTCACGACGAAGAAGGAGACGGTCAACGCGGCCCTGCGGGACTACGTGGCACGGATCAAGCGGCTCGATGCCGCCGAGAAGCTGGCCGCGCGTGGTGCGCGTGGCGAGTTCGAGCAGGCCGCGGCGGCGCATGACGCAGGCAAGCGTGCCCGGCGCGAGGCCTTTGAGTGATCACATACCTGCTTGACACGTCCGCCCTGTGGCACCTGTTCCGCACCCCCGGAGCATTGCCGCCCTGGGAGGGGCACATCGCCGCCGGGGTGTTCCACCTCTGCGAGCCGACACGCACCGAATTTCTGTACTCGGCAACCAGCCCGTCCCACCGGGACGAACTCGCGGAAGAGCTGGACGCACTCTGCCACCTCTCTCCCGTTCCGAAGAACGCCTGGCGTTGGGTCGGCACCGCTCAGTACAAACTGACGCAGCAGGGTCAGCATCGCGCGGCCGGAGCGATCGACCTGTTGGTGTGTGCGACCGCAGTTCACCACGGGCACACCGTCCTCCACGTGGACAACGACTTCGTGACGGTGGCCGGAGTGCTCAAGGAAGTTCAGCAGCGGGACGTACGAGCCTGATCTCCTGGGGCCGACCCGATTGCCGGCCTGTTGACCTCTCGTGGATCGACGCCCAAGTCGCTGTCCCAGTCCCGGGACTGGGAACCTGGCCGCTCCTCTGAGTGCAGCCGTCGCGCCGTCCAGATCCGCGAGCCGTTCAGCGCACGCGCATCCACTGCGGGGAGAAACATCTGATCGGCAGCCTCCGAGATCAGGTCATCGCATGGAGCCTGTCTGTGTCGTGGTGGCTGCTGCTACGTCCGCACCGCATACAGGTTGCCGTCAACGTTGCCGATGTAGACGACGCCGTCGGCCACGGTCGGGGACGACGACACGGCACTGCCGGTGAGGAAGGACCAGCGTTTCTTGCCGGTTGCCGCGTCCACCGCGTACAGCCTGCTGTCCCGGCTGCCGACGTAGACCACGCCACCGACCACAGTGGGAGACGAGTACACGACGTTGTTGGTGGGGAAGGACCAGCGTTTCTTGCCGGTTGCCGCGTCCACCGCGTACAGCGAGTTGTCCCAGCTGCCGACGTAGACGACGCCGTCGGCCACGGTCGGGGACGAGTACACGACGTTGTTGGTGGGGAAGGACCAGCGTTTCTTGCCGGTTGCCGCGTCCACCGCATACAGGTGGAAGTCGTCGCTGCCGACGTAGATCACGCCGTCGACCACCGTCGGGGACGAGGACACGGCGCCGTCGGTGGGGAACGCCCAGCGTTCTTCGCCGGTTGCCTGCACCGCATACAGGTTCTGGTCAGCGCTCCCGAAGTAGACCACGCCGTCGACCACGGTCGGGGACGAGGCCACCAAGCCGCCGGTGGGGAAGTTCCAGCGTCTCCCGCCCGTTGTGACGTCCACTGCGTACAGGCTCTCGTCCCAGCTGCCGACGTAGACCTTGCCGTTGGCCACGGCAGGGGAGGAGAACACGACGTTGTCGGTGCGGAAGTTCCAGCGTTTCTTGCCGGTTGTGGCGTCCACCGCGTACAGCGAGTTGTCCCAGCTGCCGACGTAGACGACACCGTCGGCCACGGTCGGGGATGAGGACACGCCCTTGTCGGTGGGGAAGTTCCAGCGTTTCTTGCCGGTTGCCGCCTCCACCGCGTACAGGTTGTGGTCGGCGCTGCCGACGTAGACCACGCCCCCGACCACGGCCGGGGACGAGGACACGGCGTCGCCGGTGTGGAATTTCCAGAGTGGTGAGCCGCTGGATGTGGGTGGTTTCGTAGATCCGTTACCGGAGTCCGTGGTGTTGCGGGTGAGTAATTTCCAGCCGGTGAGGCCGGCTCCCGCGGTGAGGGCTGTGCCTGTCAGGCCGAGCAGGGCGCGGCGCCGGGATATCGCCTGCTGGGCTCTGGGTGGATGTCCGTGCGGCAGCGGGACCAGGTTCAGCGTCCCTGTCGCCGGGGTGGATCCGGTGGGTGTGGGCCGGCGCGGGGTCGGGGGGACGGGGCGGTGCTGTTCCCCGGTCAGGGGCAGTGCCTGATGCGGCCCGAGGGCGGGCGGCGGTGGGGTCGGCGGTGCCGCTCCGGGCGGTTCGGCAGGTGGGGGAGGCAGTGCTGCTGCGGGCGGGGTGGGCGGTGGGGTGCCGGGGGCGGGGTCTGCTGCCGAAGGCGGTGTCGGGGGCGGGGTGCGGGGCAGGGCGGTGGCGGTGTGTGTCTGGATCAGGTGGGCGATCTGCTCGGGCATCCAGCCGGGCTCGGCCCGCAGCGTGGCCGAGGTCGGCTCTCCGCCGCCCTCGTTGGCGCCGTCCGCGGGGGTGAGTCGGTCGAGGAGGTGGGCGATGGTGGGGCGTTGGTCGGGATCCTTGGCCAGGCAGGCGGCCACCACCTCGCGCAGTTCGGGTGGCAGGGCGGCGAGGTTGGGGGGTTCGTGGACGGCGCGGTAGTGCAGGGCGTGGGGGGTGCCGGTGCCGAACGGGCCGACTCCGGTGGCGGTGTAGGCCAGCACTGAGCCGAGGGCGAAGATGTCGCTGGCGGGTCCGACCGGGCGGTCGGTGAGCTGCTCGGGGGACATGAAGCCGGGGGTGCCGATGGTCATGCCGGTGTGGGTCAGCGCGCTGGCGTCGACGGCCACCGAGATGCCGAAGTCGATCACTCTCGGGCCGTCGGCGGCCAGGAGGATGTTGGACGGTTTGAGGTCGCGGTGGACGACGCCGGCGGCGTGGATCGCCTCCAGCGCCTCGGCCAGCCCCGCCCCCAGCGCGAGGACGGGCCGGGTGGGCCAGGGGCCGTGCCCGGCGATTGCCTGGCCCAGGGAGACGCCGGGGACGTAGACGGTGGCCAGCCAGGCCGGGGAGCCGTCGGGGTCGGCGTCGACCACGCCGGCGGTGAAGGCTCCGTTCACCCTGCGTGCGGCGGCCACCTCGCGGGCGAAACGGCGCCGGAAGTCGCCGTCCCCGGCCAACTCCGGGCGTACCACCTTCACCGCGACCGGACGCCCTCCGGGCGAGCGCGCCAGATACACCCGGCCCATGCCGCCCGCGCCGAGCCGTGCCACGATGCGGTAACGCCCCACCAGTCGCGGGTCTTCCGGCCCCAGGGCCTCGAACACTGCCACCCCACCCCACGCTCCCTGCCCTGCGGCCTCCGGGGCCGCTGTCGTAGAGGGCACATCATTCCCGACAGCCTCGTCCGCTCCCACCGCGGAAGGCCGACACCTGCAGTCGGAAGCTTCGTGCGGGGCCGGTATGACGAGTGCGGGCGGGGCGGGTGGTGGGGCTGGTTGCCGGCCGTACGGTGACGGCCTGGTCGCTGAAGGCAACGGTGAAGACGCGTACGGACCGCTCAAGCCAGTTGCGCCGGATGACGTACTTGCAGCCCGTGTACGTGTGGCCGGGACGGGATCCGTGTCCCCGTGCCGTGGTCGAGGACGCGGCCGGAGCTGTCGACGGCGTCGCCGCACTGGTAAAGAAGTGGTAATGTCTGGTCGGCAGGTTCAGCGTCACCTTCGGGTACGTGCCCGAACTGGCTGTGCAGACCCGGCTCCCGGCGTCCGCGTCCCTGCCGAGGACCTTGCAGTCGGCGCAGCCCTTGACAGCGACCGGCACGGTGCAGAGGATCCCCGCTGCTCGACGATCGTGGCGGCCTCCTCGCGGCGACCGCCGCGCACGGTGGCGGCCTCCCGGAGCTGTACCCCTCTTCCGCGTACCACCTGGGCTCAGGCGACCGCACCCCCCAGACCCTGAACGCACTGACCGGCGGGTACGGCTCTCGGCGTACGGTCAGGAGTTCCCGCGCTGGAGTGCGTACAGTGTGGCGCCGTGTTGGTTTTCCAGCGTCTTTCCGTTGGGGCCCTGGAACGGCCAGGCCAGGACGTAGAGCGTGCGGCCGACCGGGCACGCCGCGGCGCCGCCGTTGGCGGTCAGGGGGTGGTGCCAGCGGGAGGTGCCGGACGCGGGGTCCAGGAAGGTGAGCGTGCCCCGGTCGGTGTACTTCGTGGCGCGACTGGGGACACAGATCGTGCTGCCGGTCAGGACAGGGCCCTTTGAGTCGACCTGGGTTCCCATGTCGCGGGTCCAGCGGCGGTGGCCGGTGGCGGCGTCGAAGACCTGGACGACGTAGGAGCCGGTCAGTTCGGGAAACTTGTTGCCCCCGGCCACGACGGTGTCGCCGGAGACGAGGAGAGGGGTCCGTACCATGTCGATGTCGGTGTCCGACTGCCAGCGCACACGGCCGGTCGAGGCGTCGATGGCGACGAGGGTGCTGCGGTACTGGTCCCCGTAACGGCGAACCACCGTGTACAGCGTGCCGCCCGCCCGCTGGATGTTCAACTCGGTGCCGACCGGCAGGTTTCCCGCCCGCCGCAGGACCGTTCCCGAGACGGCGTCGAGCGTGATGAGCGCGTTGTGCTCCTCGTCGGCGCTGGCGCTGCTCGGGCTGGCGGTGACGTGGAGTTCGCGTCCGGCCAGGACCGGGGCTCCCAGGAAGCCTTCCGAAGAGAACTTCCAGCGCAGTGCGCCGGTCGCCAGGTCCAGCGTCCACGCCATCGACCCGTCGTCCTGCACCCCGGTGGTCAGGTACACCAGGCCGTTTCCGGTCACCGGCGCCGACGGTCCCGTCGCCCTCGCGGACAGTTGGGTGCGCCACTTGGTCCAGCCGGACCGGGTGTCCAGCGCGTACAGGACGGTCTTCGAGGCCACGGAAGTCTCCCCGATCACCACAAGCATGGTGTCCCCGGCAGGTGTCGGGGCGTGCCGGGTCAGACCGTCGAGTTCGCGTTCCCAGAGCACGCGGCCCGAGGACGTCTCCAGACCGTTCACCACCGTCCGTCCGCCGGTGCGGACCCCGGTGACGCAGACGACGCCCGCGCCGAACGCCGGTGCGGACTGGCTGTCGAGCCCCGACAGCGCCTGCCACCGCTTGCCGCCGCCGGACTGCTCCACCGCCACCACCCCGCCGAAACCCGACAGGTACAGGACCCCGGCGTGCGCGTTCAGCACCGACGGATACAACCCGTCCAGCGGCTTGGACCACACTTGCTTCCACGGCCACTGCGCCGCGCCGCTGTCGAAGAGCCGCCAGATGCCCACCCCGCCGGCCGCCGCAGCCAGACCACCCGCGCCCAGAACCATGAACCGCCGCCGCCCGGCGGACCGCCCCGGCACCGCCCCGTCAGCCGTCGTCATCCCGTCAGCCGCCTCCGTTCCACACCGCCGCACATGGCCCGTCCGACCCACCATTCTCGCCCAACTGGCGCCTTTTTAAAGGAACTTCAGCCGTCCTGATGGTCGGGGCGGAGCCTCGCCTGCCGGGACCGTCCTCGGACGGGTTCCTGTTCGGGTGAGGGCGGGACCGCCGGCACATGTCGGCAGAGACCTCACGGTGCCAGCGCGTCAAGTCCGCGGCGGCGAGTTCGGTGGTCACCGCCGAGAATGCGTTCTGGCGATGTGCCGAGGGACCGAGGAAACAGCCCGCAGAGAGGACAGAACGGCCCCGGGGTCACTCGACCCTCTCGTGCAGTGCCGTGTGGTTCGGTGGTCAGGCCGCCGGGACGATCGCCGACGGCTTCGTCCAGTCATCGAGCAGAGCAGTGAGCTGTTGCGAACACGCCGGCGCCAATGGGGCGGCAACTGGCATGCAGACCGCTCGGTGAGAGCTACGAACCTTCGGCGTCCGCCTGGGCCGCGAGCGGGCTGGGCTTCTCGACGGGGCCGCGGACGTCTCTCCTCCTTGGGGAACACCAGACCTGTTTGGCGAAGAGCCGACCGCTCATTCCGGATGTGTTCACAGATGCGCCGGTTCCGGTACACAGGGCGCGGCTCTGATGAGCCCGGCACCCGCAGCACGCCCCGAACACCCGGGAGAGACCAGATGACCAGACGTTACGTCAGACCCGCGGCCGTCCTCGCCGCCACCGGAGTCCTGGCCGGAGTGACCGCCGCCCAGCCCTCCGCGTTCGCCGCCTCCCCCCGCCCGGCGGCCGCCGCCAGGCACGTTCTGCTGATCTCCGTCGACGGGCTGCACCAATCGGACCTGGCCTGGTACATCGCCAGGCACCCGAAGTCCGCGCTGGCCCGGCTGGTCGGCGGCGGCGTGGAGTACACCCACGCCAGCACCACCACGCCGTCCGACTCCTTCCCCGGCATGGTCGCCCAGGCGACCGGCGGAAGCCCCGGAACCACGGGCATCTACTACGACGACACCTACAACGCCGCGCTTCTCCCGGCGGGAACCACCAGCTGCAAGGACGTCAAGCCCGGGGCCGAGGTGGACCTCACCGAGGACCTGGACAAGAACCAGGCCTCCATCGACGCCGGTCAGGGCCTCGCGGGCCTGCCGGACAGCATCCTGTCGATGACCGGCCACCCGGCGAGCCTGATCAACGCGTCGAAGCTGCCGGTCGACCCGAAGACCTGCAAGCCGGTGTACCCGCACTCGTACCTCAAGGTGAACACGATCTTCGAGGTGGCCCGCAAGGCGGGTCTGCGCACCGCCTGGTCGGACAAGCACGCCGCCTACGAGATCCTCAACGGCCCCTCAGGCACCGGCGTCCAGGACCTGTTCACTCCGGAGATCAACAGCGACGCCCTCGGCTACGCCGCCGGCCACGACTGGACCACGGACAACAAGGCCACCGAGCAGTACGACGGCTACAAGGTGAAGGCCGTCCTCAACGAGATCGACGGCTTCGACCACAGCCGCACCCACAAGGTCGGCACCCCGGCGATCTTCGGCCTCAACTTCCAGTCGGTCTCCACCGCGCAGAAGCTGCCCGCCTCCGACGGCCTCACCGGCGGTTACACCGCCAAGAACGTCCCGGGCCCGCTGCTGGTGAAGAACCTGGACTTCGTCAACACGGAGATCGGCGCCCTGACCGCCGAGATCCGCAAGCGGCACCTTTCCGGCAGCACCGCCGTCATCCTCTCCGCCAAGCATGGCCAGTCGCCCACCGATCCCGCCGCGCTCACCCGCGTCGACGACGGCCCGCTGCTGGACGGCCTCGACGCCGCCTGGAAGAAGCTGCACCCCGGCGCCGCCGATCTGGTGACGCACGCGGTGGACGACGACGCCATGCTGCTCTGGCTCTCCGACCGCTCCGCGGCCGCCACCGCCTTCGCCAAGAAGTACCTGCTCGCACAGAGCGGCACCGGCACCGACATCAACGCCGCGCCCAAGGCCTACACCCACAGCGGGCTCAGCAAGGTCTACGCCGGCCAGGCCGCGGCCGACTACTTCCACGTCAAGGCCGGCGACGCCCGGGTCCCCGACCTCCTCGGCGTCGCGCAGTACGGCGTCGTCTACACCGGCGGCACCAAGAAGGTCGCCGAGCACGGCGGCGGCCACTCCGACGACCTCGCCGTCCCCCTCGTCGTGTCCGGCGCCTCCGTCCCGGACGGCGTGCGCGACTCCGCGGACGTCCAGACCAAACAGATCGCACCGACGATCCTGAGCCTGCTCGGTCTCGACCCCCGCTCCCTCAAGGCCGTGCGCGAGGAGCACACTGCCGTGCTGCCGGTCCGCTGACCCGTTCGGTGCGCCCCGGCCGCGTAAGCCCGAGGGCGCACCGGCCGCAGACACCGCCCGGCTCGCCCATCGGCGGCCGGGAAACCCCAGTCGTCTCGGCGGGCGCCGGACGCAGGTGCGGGCGGCCTCGCGGAGGGTACCCGGGTCGTCGTCTGCACCCTCGACCGATGTCCGGTCCGGCTGAGGTGAAAGCCTGCGTGACGCGGACAGCCCGTGCGACATCAACACCGTGCAGGGTCCAGGACCTGGCCGCTCCACGTGGCCGCGACGTACCCCAAGAGATGGTCCGATGCCGGCGAGCCGCTCCGCCCGAGTAGTAGGGGCGGGATCTCTGCGCGGTGGAAGGGAAATCCGTTGTCCGGAGGCTCCATCCACTTGGCTGATCTGGACGGACACGTCTGCTGCTGTGATGAGCGTCTGCCTCAAAGACCCTCAGGGGCCGTTGAGGGGCCACAAGGACAGGAACGGATCGACAAGCGCTGCATAGGGTTGACACTGATCAACACGTCGGACCTGCGAAAACGTCAAGTATGGGCGTTGATCGGCAAAGGCCGCCAAGATCCTCGATGGACTCATAATCCGTCGGCCGTGGGTTCGAGTCCCACCCGCCCCACCATGCAGGCGCCTGACCTGCGGAAACGTCTCATCTGGCGTGCGGATGCAGGACTTTGGGCCGCGGGACTGAATCCGCTGCTCGTGAGTTCAACTCTGTGGCTGTCAGTGTGCGTTGGGATCGCTTTGACCTGCGCGGACGTAGCGGCCTGCGGCTGGAGGACGGCGTCGTGGGTGGGCTGTGCGAGCGTCTGGACGTCGAATTCTGGACGCCGGCTGGACACGAGGATCCGGAAGCGGTGTCGCCCGGTGGCCTCTGGGTGTCGGGAGACGGCCCAGGCTGCAGCGGACTGGCCGTCAGGCGGCCGGGTCGGTCGGAAGCTCGGTGCGCCTCGGTACCGTGCGAGTTCTACTGCCTGAGGTCGATCGTGCGGACCGGCTGCCCTGTTGTGCGGGCGATGGTTTCGAAGGTCGCGGTCGAAGTGCAGCAGCGTCAGTCCCGCTTCCTCGGCGGTCGCGGCAACGAGGAGATCGACGGGTCCCGCGCCGCGGCGCTCCCCTTTGGCCGTCAGTTGTTCCTGCACGGTGCGCGAGCGGCGGAAGACGCCGTCTGGCATGGGGCACCATGCGTAGTGGGCGTCGAGTGCCGCCTTCAAACGGGTACGGTCCGCGGCCGAACGGGCCGAGTACAGGACTTCCAGTTCGGTGAGGTCGCAGATCGCGACGAGGCCGGCGGCGATCCTGTCGTCCCATTCGGCCGTGTTCTGGCGGAGCAGGGCGCGAACGAGGGCAGAGGTGTCGATGAGGTGGTCGGCGACGGTCACTCGTCGGCTCCGGCGCCGGGGTCGTTGCCCAGGCCGGCGTTCGCGGGGCGGTATTCGTGCTTGTCCAGGAGCAGGTCGATGTCCAGGGCGCCGTCGGCCACCAGGCTGCGAGCTTCTTCGAGCGCGCGCAGGCGCCGGTAGCGGGCGGTGACTTTCCGCAGGGCGGTGTTGATGGTGTCGCGCTTGGTGGTCGTACCGAGTTCTCTGGCGGCTGCTTCCAGTGCCTCGTCGTCGAGATCGATGACCGTCCGACTCATGGTGACCCCCTCCGGCGGAATGTATCAATCGGAATGTATCAATCAGGGTGTATCGATATATAAGATCTTTTGTATACGGCTGCTGCCGCGGAGGCGACGGCGCCGCGGTGGCATGCCGGAGGGTACGGAATCGCGTTGTGGCCGGGCGCTCGGCTCAGGCGGGCGCGTTCAGCCGGCCTTCCGTGGGCGTCTTCGGGACGCAGGCTGGACACAAGGATCTGGTGTTCCTGCCGGTGGCCGTGGCGACCGGGATCGGTGCCCACCTCGGATCCCGGCCGGTCGGGCGGATCGGCGGCCGTCCCACCGCCGTGGCGGCCATGGTGATCGCCTCGTTGCCTGCCCGGGATCGAAGGAAGCCGCTGTGCGCCGACCGAGTGCACGCGCTACGCTCGGCGCTCCGAGCGGTGAAGAGGCGGAGCAGTGCATGATCACAGCCGCGGGGTTGGCCGGATACGCGGTCCTGGTGGGTGCCGTGGTGCCGCCCCTGCTGGCCAGCGCCCTGTGGGCGCACCGGGCCCCGGCTGTCGCCGTCCTGGCGTGGCAGGGCCTCATGGTCACGTTCGTCGTCGCCACCGCCCTCTCGGTGTACCACGTGGTGACGGCCGAACAGCATGTGCACGACGGAATGATCGGGCTGCTCACCGCATGCGGACTGCCCGCGGACGCCTCGTCGGCGGGCCACGCGCCCCCCACCTTCGACGACGCCCTGGCGATCGCGGCACCCGTCATGGTCGTCCTCCTGCCGGCCGGATGGCTGGTCCGGTGCGTCTGGCGGGCGCGACGTGCCGGCAACCGCCAGCTGGACATGCTCACTCTCGTCGGTGAACCCGCGCCCGAGTACGGCGCCACGATCGTCGACCACGGCATTCCCGCCGTGTACTGCCTAGCCGGACGCCGCGCCCGCGTGGTCGTCACCAGCGGCGCGCTGGACATCCTCACCGAGGAGCAACTGCGCGCCGTACTGGAGCACGAGCGCGCCCATATCGCGGGCAGGCACCACCTGTTGAAGATCCTGGTGGACGCGTTCTCGCGCGCGTTCCGCGGTCTGCCGCTCGCCCGGCACGCCAAAGAGCAGACGAACCTGCTGCTGGAGATGATCGCGGACGACCGTGCCCTGCGGCATCACTCCAGGGACGCGCTGGCGACGGCGATGTGCGAGGTCGCGGCGGGGCGAGCGCCGACGGCGGCTCTGGGCGCGGGCGGCTCGGGAGTCCTCATCCGGCTGCGGCGCGTCCTTGCGCCGCAGCCCCGGCCGCACCGCGTGGCATGGCTGGGCATCGTTGTGGCCACAGTCGTGGCTCCGCTGCTGCCCCTGACGGTGGCTTGCGTGCCCTGACTCCGGCAGGACCCGCACCGCCATCCCCGACAGGCCGGTCGAGGTACCTTCCACTGCACGGCCACCAGGGCGAGGAGCGGCACCCGGATCACCTCCGGGCTGTCGGGCGTCAACGGCGTGTGCCGGCCCGCCGGTGCGGGCGCGTACCCGCGGTTCGGCCTCCCGGCTGGTTCGCCCATATGCGGATGAAAGCTGCCGGATCGTGACGATGTGCCTACTATCTGTCGCGTGCCGCAGGAATCTGCCGGCTGCGCGAGGATGCGCAAGCCGGCCCTCGCCCTCCTCGTGGGTCTGGTGCTGATGCTCCTGGCCCACGCCGTGGCGTGCGCCGCGGACCTGGATGACGGGCACCCGCACGCCACGACCGCGGCCGCGTCGGCGGTGTACCAGGAGGCTGGAGCGAACGGCCTGCGCTCCGTGTGGGCGGTAGCGGACTGTGCCCTGGATCATGGGGCGGACGAACACGACGGGCACTGCTCCCTGTGCTGCGATCCGGCTGACCGGCCCGCCGAACTGCGCGTGCCCGCGGGGGCCCTCGTTCTCGCGCTCGCGCTGATCGCGCTGCTCTCCCTGCGGCACCGCGTGGTGGATCCCGTGGCGTCAGGCGGCCCGCCAGGGGGAGGGGATCCGGCGGCCGTGCCGAATTCCGGCGGCGCCCGTCTGCTGAACCTGGTCTGCGTCAGCCGTACGTGACCGTGCCGCCCGGCGTGCACCGCCAGGCCCTCCGGCACACACACCCGTACGGCAGACACGTGGCCTCAGCGTGAGCGGGGCCGCGGGAGGACCCCCGCATGAGTACTTCCCTGCGCGACGTCACGTCGCACGACATCACTTCGTTCCTCGCGGGACACGAACTTCCCGAACCGGCCGGGGTGCCGCGGCGCTCACCGGCCGGCATGGTCGGCAACACCCCCGTCCTGTGGATCGGGGAGCCCTTCAACCCGGCGGGCCGCGGCTTCTGGGCGAAACTGGAGGGCGCCAACCCCGGCGGCATCAAAGACCGCCCGGCACTCCACATGGTGGCCGCGGCTCGCAAACGGGGTGACCTCCGGCCAGGGGCGCCCATCGTCGAGTCCACCAGCGGCACCCTCGGCCTCGGCCTGGCCCTGGCCGGGATCACGTACGGCCATCCGGTCACCCTCGTCACCGATCCCGGCGTGGAGCCGCTGATGGTGCACCAGCTGCGCGCGCTCGGAGCGCACGTCGACATGGTCGCCGAGTCGCATCCCGTGGGCGGTTGGCAGGAGGCGCGCCGCGAGCGCGTGCGCGAAACGCTCGTCCGTACCCCATCGGCCTGGTGTCCCGACCAGTACAACAATCCCGACAACGTTGCCGCCTACGCCCCGCTGGCCCTGGAACTCATCGTGCAGCTCGGACGGATCGACGTCCTGGTCGCGGCGGTCGGCACCGGCGGCCACTCGGCGGGCACCGCCCGCACCCTTCGTGGCTTCACCCCGGAACTCAGGCTCGTCGGTGTCGACTCGGTGAACTCCACCGTCTTCGGCCAGCCTGCCGGACCCCGTCTCATGCGTGGCCTGGGCAGCAGCATCCACCCCGGCAACGTCGACCACGCGGCCTTCGACGAGGTCCACTGGGTGGCCCCGGGGGAGGCGGTGTGGGCCTGCCGCCGACTGGCTCGCGGCCACTACGCCAGCGGCGGCTGGAGCGTGGGCGCCGTCGCACTCGTCGCGAACTGGCTGGCCCGGACCGAACCGCGGCGGACCCGGATCGCGGCGATCTTCCCCGACGGCGTGCACCGCTACTGGAACACCGTCTACAGCGACCAGTACTGCCGCGCCCACGACCTCGTCCGCAGCGTCCCCGCCACCGAGCCGGACGAGATCGCGCACCCGGGTGAGTACACGGTGGAGCGATGGACCCGCTGCACCGACGTCACCGTGCCGGAAGGGGCCGTGCGATGAAGTCCCTTGTCACGCAGTTCCGTTCGTTCAGCGGATGCAGCCGGCTGCTGATGATCCAGCAGTTCACCATCAACACCGCCTTCTACATGCTCATGCCCTACCTCGCCGTCCACCTCGCGGACGGCCTAGGGCTGGCCGCCTGGGCGGTCGGTCTGGTGCTCGGGGTGCGCAACTTCGCCCAGCAGGGCATGTTCCTCGTCGGCGGCACGCTCGCCGACCGGCTCGGCTACAAGTCGGTGATCGTGACAGGTCTCGTGCTGCGGACCGCCGGCTTCGGGCTGCTCGGCTTCGTCAGCTCACTGCCGGCTCTGCTCGCGGCGTCGGCGGTGACCGGGTTCGCGGGCGCTCTGTTCAATCCCGCCGTCCGTGCGTATCTGGCGCAGGAGGCGGGGGAGCGGCGCGTGGAGGCCTTCGCCGCCTTCAACGTCTTCTACCAGGCCGGGATGTTCGTGGGGCCCCTTGTCGGACTCGCGCTGTTGTCCGCCGACTTCGGGCTCGTCTGCTCCGTGGCCGCCCTGCTCTTCCTTGCCCTGACGGCAGTTCAGCTGCGCATGCTGCCCGCACACGGGGGCACATCGCGGGCCGAACCCGGCGGTGTGCCGGCCGGCTGGCGCACGGTCGTCGCCAACCGCCCGTTCCTTCTCTTCGCCCTGGCCATGATCGGTTCGTACGTCCTGTCCTTCCAGGTCTACCTGGCACTGCCGTTGCAGGCGCACCGTGTCGCCCCGGACCGGGGCGACACGGTGACCACAGCCCTGTTCGCGGTCTCGGCCGCGGTCGCCGTGGCCGGCCAGCTGAAGATCACCGCATGGGCACGGGCGCGCTGCTCGTCCCAGCGCGCCATCGTCTACGGCAGCGCGCTCATGGGTACGGCCTTCCTCCCTCTGCTCATCGACACCGGCACGGCGACCCGCACCTCCGGTACGGCGGCCTGGGCCGTGACACTGGCACCACTGTTCGCGGCGGTGGTCCTGCTCGGACTGGGGACGGCGATGGTCTACCCGTTCGAGATGGACACCGTCGTCTCCCTGGCCGGCGGACGCCTCGTCGCCACTCACTACGGGCTGTACAACACCGTGGCCGGCCTGGGCATCACTCTGGGCAACCTGACCACCGGCGCCGTCTGGGACGCCGCCGACCGTCTGGGACGTCCGGAGCTGACCTGGTGGGTGCTCGCGGCGACGGGCGCGTTCTGCGCCGGCTGCGTCGCACTGCTGGCGCGCTCGGGCCGCCTGACCGCGTGCGCCGAACGGGAGCTCACGGCGGTGGCATCGTGACCGTGCTCGGCGCCGGGATGGATCGAGGCCGCTCACCGGAGCATCGCCTCACTCGCCGACCGGCGAACGTGAGATGACCGCCCCCCCGTGGCGACCGCACTGTCCGAACCGCCCAACGCCGAGATCGCCGCGTGGCTCCGAGTAAAGGCCTCGTCATGTGCGTCCCCTGCGACTGAACGGTCCGCCATCCACGAACGTACTAAGGGCATCAGTAGATAACCCGTGTGACAACAAGGGAGAACTCCGTGTCCCGGCACCGCATTGCCCTCGTCATGGCCTCGGGCGTCGCCTCGGCGCTGCTGCTCACCGCGTGTGGATCGTCCAGCGGCAGCTCCACGGACACCGGCGCGGCCGCACCGGCGGCCTCCGCGCCCGCCGGGACCACGGCACCCGCCGACGGCGCAACGTCCACCCCGAGCAGCGGCGCGGGTCATATGGTCAGCACGAACATGCTGATGTCCAAGACGATGTCCGGCATGGGGGCGGTGGTCACCGACGCCGAGGGCTTCACGCTCTACCGCTACGGCAAGGACCAGGTGAACATGTCGATGTGCACCGGCGACTGCGCGCAGACCTGGATGCCGGTCATGGCCGACGGCACCCCGCAGGGGATGGGCGTGCAGGCCAAGGTCGGCGTCATCACCCGAGACGACGGCATGAAGCAGATCACCCTCGCCGGGTGGCCGCTGTACCGCTACATGGGCGACACCAAGGCCGGCGAGATGAACGGCCAGGGCAAGAACGGCACGTGGTTCGCCGTGACACCGGCGGGCGAGAAGACGGCCGCCTCGGGGTGACGGGCGCTGCGTGCCCTGCGGAGGCCGGTCGTCGGGCGATGCCGTGTACGTAGCTCGCTTAGTAGAACCATATACCCCAGTGGGTATAGTGGGTGGGTCGTGTCAGACAGAACAGGGCGCGGAAGGCGATGACGACAGCCACAGACCGGCAGGCCGGACCACGAGGCGGCGCTGCGCGCTGCGCGCGGGCCGTGGTCGTCGCGCTGCTCGCCGCACTCGCCGTACTCGTCCACCACGACACGACGTCCGCTGTCACGCCCGCCCACTCCATGAGCGCGATGGCCGGCATGGATCACACCTATGTCGCCATGACCCCGGCGGCCGGCATGGATCACACCCACGCCGCCATGAATCCGCCGGCCGCCTCGGTCGCGCACGGCACGGTCCTGAGGACCGCGTACCCGACGACGGGCGATGAGGGCGGCGCCTGCTCGGGTCCCGGCATGCAGCACTGCTCGGCCGGGGACACAGGCACGGCGAAGATCCTGCCGCCGCCTGCCGCTGTCACCGCCGTCCGGTCGGATGCCTTCCCTTCCCTGCTCACCCAGAGCGATCCGACCTGGACGTCGTACCGTGCGCCCCCGGATCTCTCCGTCCTCTCCCGGCTGCTGATCTAGGCCGGATCCCGCGAGCCGCCGCCGCGTCCCCCTGGGACGCGAGCGGTGCTGCCCGCGCGCGGTCCGGCCGACGGCACATCGAGTAGAGGACTCCTCACGTGAACGACATGAACAGCATCAACCGCCGCTCCGTCCTGCTGGCCGGGCTCGGCGTCGCGGGCGCGGGTGCGCTCGCCGCGTGCAGCAGCGGCTCCGGCGGCTCCACCCCCTCCCTGGTCAGCCCCGATGGCGCGGCGGTCGCCGCCGCCGAGAGGAAGCGCAGGACCACCGGCAGGACGCAGCAGGTGACCCTGACCGCCGCGCGAGCCAAGCTCGACCTCGGCGGCGGGGTCATGGCGGCCAGTTGGGCCTTCAGCGGCCGAACCCCAGGCAAGGAACTGCGGCTGTCCGTGGGCGACACACTCGCTGCCGAGCTGTCCAACCAGCTGCCGGACAGGACCACCACCTCCATCCACTGGCACGGCATAGCCCTGCGTGCCGACATGGACGGCGTACCCCCGGCCACCCAGGCCGCCGTACGCGCCGGCAGCAACTTCACCTACCGCTTCGTCACCGACGCCCCCGGCACCTACTTCTTCCATCCGCACGTCGGCGTCCAGCTCGACCGGGGCCTCTACGCCCCGCTTGTCGTGGAAGACCCCGAGGAACCGCTCCAGTACGACGACGAGTGGGTCGTCACCCTCGACGACTGGGTCGACGGTGTCACCGGCACCCCCGATGAGGTCTACGCCGAGGTCAGGCAGGGCATGGGGGGCATGGACGGGATGGACGGGATGGACATGGGCAACATGAGCATGAACGGCGGGAGTTCGGACGCGAGCGCCTCGCCGTCCGGCTCTGGCGGCATGTCGATGAAGTTCATGGCCATGGGGGCCCGGAGCAAGCTGCTCGGTGGCGACGCGGGCGATGTGAAGTACCCGTACCACCTGGTCAACGGACGTGTCCCGGCCGATCCGGGGGTGTACACCGGCAAGCCGGGCAATCGCGTGCGGCTGCGCATCATCAACGCGGGCGGCGACACGGCCTACCGGGTGGCGCTCGGCGGGCACAAACTGACCATCACCCACACCGACGGATACCCCGTTCGGCACCAGCAGGTCGACGCCCTGCTCGTCGGCATGGGTGAGCGGTACGACGTCCTGGTCACCCTCGCGGACGGTGTCTTCCCGCTGGTCGCCCTCGCCGAGGGCAAGGATGCCAACGGTATGGCGCTGGTCCGAACCGGTTCCGGCAGCGCACCGATGGCGACCGTCCGCCCGGAGGAACTCGACGGCATGATCATGACCGCCGCTCAGCTGAAGGCGGCGGACGACGTCCGGCTGGCGACGAAGAAGGCCGACCGGGTGCACCGTATCGAGCTGACCGGCAGCATGGGCAGGTACGACTGGGGCATCAACGGCAAGCGGTTCGACATGAGCAACCCGACCGCGAACCCCATCCTGGTCGAGCAGGGCGAGCGGGTCCGCCTGGACTTCGTGAACAGGACGACGATGTGGCATCCGATGCACCTGCACGGCCACACCTACCAGCTCGGCAATGATGGTCCGCGCAAGGACACCACCATCGTGCTGCCGAAGAAGACGGTGTCCGTCTACTTCGACGCCGACAACCCGGGCCAGTGGATGCTGCACTGCCACAACGCCTACCACGGCGAGGCAGGCATGATGGCGCTGGTGGCCTACCAGGCCTGACGAAGGTCAGACCGGACTCCTCCGTCCGCACCGCTTTCGCCGTGCGGACGGAGAAGCCGACGGCTTCGGTCGTCTGCGCGCGGCGCGTCGGTGTCACCCGTCTCCTTGCCGTCCGAGTTCCGCGAGCGGCCGACGGTCCGCCGCCAGGCGGCAACGAGGAAGTAGCCACGATGACGACGTCGGTCCAGGACCTCCCTGGGCGGGAAAGATGGTCAGTGCCGCCCCGCCTTGGCCGATGACTTTCCGCGCGGGTTCGTCGCCGAGGTCCGTCGGCTGCGGTTCGCGCACGCCCACTTGGCGGTCGATTTCCTGCCTGCCCGTCAGCCGGCCCGTGTCCCACCCGACTGGTCGAGAACTTCGCGTCCGAATCTGCCGGCGTCTCGGAGACGACGTCCGCCCTGCTCCTGTTGACGTCAGCAGCGAGCGGGGAGCCAGGGGCGACGTACTTCCGCTCTCCCACGCGTATCCGGCCTGCGCGACCCTGTCCTCCAGCAGCGCCAGTTACGTGTCGGCGCGTCTTCCCGCGTTGCGCAGGGCCTTGCGGAGCGCGGTGATCTCGGCGGAGGACATCTGGTCCACGAAGTGGGTCAGCGCCACCGGGCGGTCCTCGCTGGCGCTCAGGGCGTCCTCCATGAGGGCGGCCGAGTACTCCTCCCGAGTGCGGACCGGTTCGTAAAGCCAGGCCCGGCCGTCCTTCTGCTCGCGTACCAGCCAGTCTTTGCTGTGGAGGATGTTGGCCACGGTCATCACGGTGGTGTAGGCGACGGGCCGGGTCCGATTGATGTCGTCGACGATCTCGCGCACGGTCGCCGGGCGCCTCCACCTCCACAGACGGTCCATGATCTCCGCCTCCAGATCACCCAGCCGTCGCATGCCCAGCGTCTCCTTCTGCACCGCGGTAATAGGAGTCATCGTAAAGGCTGCAGTACGGCCGGTGGGGTGGCCCGAGTGAGGACGAGTCCGCCGCGGCCGCCGCGAGCCTGCCGACGGGGTGATGTGCTGTCGTCGGCCGGAACCTGGAATACCGCGCACCTCAAGAACACCTCTTCACCAGTACGACTTCTGGAGCGGAGCCTCTGTGCGTTGGAAAGGGAAATGTGTCCATCCAGGAAGCGTTCGGGGCGCTGGCGGGACGCAGGGAAATCGGAAGTGGCTGCCGCGGCCTGTCCTGCCCGCCACTGCTGTGGTGGGTGGCCGAGTGGCGGACGATGACCAGGGTGCTGGGCGCCTCATAGATCACGGCGTAGCAGCCGCGACCTCGGGGCGGCGAGAATCGGCCCCTATGGAAAGCGGCACAAAGGGACACTCGGGGTGCGCGGAGACGACTGTGGACGTTCACCCCGTTCCGTACGAGGTACTCGTCCTTTGGCGCGGGGGACGGGGGAAGCCCAGCCCGCGCGGGGCCGACACGACGTCAGTGCCGTCCCAGACGTGGATGCCGGAGCCATCCCACCTGAGCGGGGCCGACGCCACCGACGTGAACGGGGTCTTTCCGCCAAGGGTTCTGAGAACGCTCAGCCCGTTGGACCTCGGGCCGTCCTGAGGCGCATTGTGCGGAACAGCCGCCCCGTCATGCCCGGACGTCGGTACGTGGTGATCGCGGGCGCGTTGGCGGCGTCGGCCATCAGCACGGCCCGGCCGTGGCGTTCGACGAGGGTGTCCAGGACGAAGCCGCGGACGGCACGGGACAGGCCACGGTCGCGGGCGTCGGGGTGGGTGACGACGCCCGCCAGGTATCCGCAGCCGCGCGCGGACCACGCGTCGGCGGCCACGGCGAGTGGCTCGCCGTCCGGATCGGCGACAACTCCCGCCCGCCGATGAGCACTCGCCCCCGGCTTGGCGTAGGAGCCGGGAAAGAAGCGGTCGAAGAGTGGGCCCGCCCGCAGCGCCTGGTCGGCGTCCAGCCACTCGATCTCCCCGGACACCGTCCCGGGCCGGGAGTCGGTCTCCGTCCAGAGGTAGTGGTGATCAGCCTTCGGGGCCGGCCGTTGCGCGGTGAGGCCGTCGATCGACCGGGCCTCCCCGAGGGGCTCGGGCGCCCCCGGACCGGCGACGGCCACCGCCGGGAGCGGAATTGTCTCGCCCGAATTGATCGACAATACCTTTGACGAATTCAACGAGATCACTGTCTTCATCATTCCAGAGGCGGTCGCGCGACGATATCGATTCTCACTGTGCGCCAACCCCTCCGTCCCCGAGCTCAATGCCTTCGCAATTGCTGTGGGTGTGTGCCCCCTGTTGGCGCTGCTGTTGTCAGGCGGACTGCTCAACCGCGCTTTGAAACGGCATCGCCCCCAAGCTGCCACATTTCATAGTTCCCGCATTCTGCCGTGATCTCGGCCGTCGCTTGAGCGGCGGTGATGAAGTCGTCGACCACTGGCGAGGTCTGCGATGCCGCCACCGCGAGGCACACCTGGTCGGGCGCCAGATCCGGGATGGGCACATAGACGATGTTCGGATGTGAGTAGAACACGGTCGCCGAACGGGCCAGGAACGAGATGCCCCGGCCGGCCGCGACATGCTCGAGCGTTTCGTCCACCCCGCGCACCAGGTACCCGGCGTTGGGGTGCGGGCGCCTGGTGGGCTGCGTGCTCGGGTCGGCATGCCAGACCAGCGGCTCGCCGGCCAGGTCGGCCTCGGTGATCTGCTCCTTGCCGGCCAGTCGGTGGCCGGCGGGCAGCACCGCCACCCGCGGCTCGGTGTACAGGGGGGTGACGCGCAGGCCGGCCTCGTCGACGGGCAGCCGCACATAGCCGACGTCGATATGGCCGTCGAGCAGCATCGGGGCCTGGTCGTCCCCTTCGATCCGTTGCACGTCCACGACCACGTCCGGGTGCCGGGCCTCGAACGCCCGCGCCGCCGGGATGACCGGGATGCCGGCCCGGAAACCGACCATCAGCCGCCGGCTGCCGCGGGCGGCTGATGACACCCTGCGGCGGACCGCGGCCGCGGAGGCGAGCAGCGGACCGGCGTCGGTCAGCAATTGTCGGCCCGCGTCGGTCAGTGCTACGCCGTGGCGATCCCTGGTGAACAGCGAGGCGCCGAGATCCTGCTCGAGCGCGCGGATCTGCCGGCTGAGCACCGGCTGCGCGATATGTAGCTCATCGGCGGCGCGGCCGAAGTGCAACTGGTCGGCCACGGCGGCGAAGTAACGCAATTTGCGCAGGTCCAGATCCATGGGGTCTCCCAGTCCGGTGATGCCTTCAGGGTATCACCACGACTAAAAGAAGTCTTGGACACCCACTCGGGCCAATGGCAGCCTGAACAGGTACCTATTGGGGCCGAAGCGAATCCGGCACGGGAATTCGACATCGGAAATTGATAGCAGGGTCCAGGCTCAGGATGGGCGCACTGTTTCGGATGCCCGTCAATTCAACGGAGTGATCGTGGGAAAGCTCGATGGCAAGGTAGCGGTGATCACCGGCGGATCCACCGGCATGGCACTGGCCGGCGCCAGACTGTTCGTCGAGGAAGGAGCGCACGTCTTCATCCAGGCCCGGCGGCAGGGAGCGCTGGACGACGCCGTGAAGCTGATCGGCCGCAACGTCACCGCCGTCCAGGGTGACGCGGCCGAACTGGACGACCTGGACCGCTTGTACGACACCGTCAGGCGGGAGAAGGGCTCGATCGACGTGCTGTGGGCCAGCGCCGGGACGGGCGAACCCGCCGTCCTCGGCGAGATCACCGAGGAACAGTTCCACCGCGCCTTCTGGCTCAACGCGCGCGGCACTCTGTTCACCGTGCAGAAGGCGCTGCCGCTGATCAACGACAACGGCTCGATCTTCATGACCGGATCCAACGCCTCCCTCGGCGCCTTCCCCGGCTGGAGCCTCTACGCGGGAAGCAAGGCCGTCCAGCAGGCCTGGGCCCGCGTCTGGCTCAACGAACTGCGCGACCGCAAGATCCGGGTCAACGTCCTGACCCCCGGCCAGGTCGCCACCGCCAAACAGGAAGAACTGTTCGACGAGGCCGCCAAGGCCGCATTCGAGTCCCTCATCCCCCGCGGAGAGATGGGCCGCCCCGAAGAAATCGCCACCGTCGCCCTGTTCCTCGCCTCCGACGACTCCAGCTACGTCAACGGCCTGGAACTGGTCACCGACGGCGGCACCACCGCCATCTGAACCACACACCGGGAACGCCGCGGCAGCCGGCCCGGAAACGTCGCGGCCGACGCCCTGCGCCTGACCCTGCACGAACGAGACAGAGCGACATCTCGAGAACGGGAAGAGAGCACACCTCATGAGCAGCATCACCCTCATCGGCACGGGGAACATGGCCCGTACCATCGGCACGCTCGCGGTGGCGGGCGGCAACACCGTCGAGGTCATGGGACGCGATGAGTCCAAGGCCGCTGACCTGGCCAAGGCTCTGGGCGGCGGCGCGACGACGGGCAAGTGGGGCGCCGTCCCGGCCGGGGACATCGTCATCACGGCCCTGTTGTACGACGGTGTCGTTCCGGTCGTCGCCGAGTACGGAGACGCCCTCGCGGGCAAGGTCGTCGTCGACATCAGCAACCCCTTCAACGCCACGTTCGACGGACTGGCCCACAGCGAGGAGACCTCGATCGCGCAGGAAGTCGCCAAGGTGGCCCCGGCCGGCGCCAGCGTCGTGAAGGCGTTCAACACCATCTTCCGTAACGTCCTGGAGAAGGGCCGGCCCGACGTCTTCGTCGCCGGCGACAACGCGCAGGCCAAGGCCGGCGTGGCGGCATTCGTCGAGAGCCTCGGGCTGCGCCCGCTGGACGTCGGCGGCCTGAAGATGGCGCACTGGCTGGAAGGAGTGGGCCTGGTCACGATGGGCCTCGCCGGCCACGGGGTCGGCCACGGGGACTTCGCCCTCGGCGTCTACGAGTTCACCGGCTGAGCCCCGGGGCCGAGCAGTCGGCGAGCAGGGCGCCGTGCGCCCTGACCATGGTTGACCCGGCCGGGGACATCGTTGTCCCCGCCGTGCCGTACGCCGGCGCGACGGCGGTGGTGCGTGAGTACGGGGACGCACTGTGGGGCAGGGCCATCATCGACATCACCGACCCCGTATACCCCGATTTCCAGGGCTTTGTCACCCTCGACGGCGGTTCCGGCGCGCGGAAGACCGCCAAGGCCGCCCCCGCCGGCGCGCCTGCCCTACGGGCGTTCAACACCCTGTTCTCCCATGTTCCGGCGGTCGGCCCGGCCGAGGGTCGCCTTTTGGACGCGTTCATCGCCGGCGGCGACACGCAGGCAGAGACACGCGTGTCGGCGTTCGTCGAGAGCCTGGGACCGCGGCCGATGGACACCGGGAAACCGGCTGTGGCGCGGACACGGGAGAACGTCGCCCTGTAGCAGCCGGGCCTTTTGCCCGCTCCGTCAACACACCGACTTCTTCCTCGGCGTCAGCGTTCTCGGCTGAGCGCACCCGCACCACCACTTCTCGCGCCACGTCACCCCGGTGGATCTGCGGCACGGGGAGAAGCCGCCCCTCCACCTACTCTCACCAGGAGCAGTCGCATGCGTGTTTTCGTCACTGGCGGGACCGGCCATTCCGGTTCGTACATCATCCCCGAGCTCATCGCCGCCGGACACGAGGTCACCGGCCTGGCCCGGTCGGACACGGCCGCGGCGGTGGTGTCCGGGCTCGGTGCGAAGGTGCGTCGCGGCGACCTCGAGGATCTCGACGGCCTCAAGGAAGCGGCCGCGGACTCCGACGGTGTCATCCACGTCGCGCACAGGCAGGACCTGCTTCCCTCCGGCGGGATCGATGCCGTGGCCGACGCGGAGCTCCCGATCGTGCTCGCGTACGGCGAGGCACTCGCGGGAACCGGAAAGCCGCTGGTCGCGGCGGGGAGCATAGGCTCACCCGGGCAGCACCTGGGTCGGCCGGTCACCGAGGAGGACCCGGCCCTTCCCGGCGGCGATGAGCACAAGGGCACCCTGCGGGTTCGCAACGTCGTGGAAACCGCCGTGATCGCCCTCGCCGACCGGGGAGTGCGGTCCTCGGTCGTGCGGATCGCCAACATCGCGCACAGCACGACCGATCGTGCCGGCTTCCTCGTGCAGCTGATCGCGCTCGCGAAGGAGAAGGGTTTCGTCGGCTATCCCGGAGACGGCGCGAACCTGTGGAACGCCGTGCACGTCCGCGATGTCGCCTCCTTGTTCCGCCTGGCGCTGGAGAAGGGGCCGGCCGGCAGATACTGGCATGCGGTCGGAGACGGGGCCATCCCGCTCCACGAGATCGCCGAGGCCATCGCCGGCCGTCTGGGCCTGCCGGCCGTGAGCGTTCCCGCGGACGTACTCATGGTGCCGGGATACTTCGGGTTCCTCGCGAACATAGTCACGCAGAACTACCCGGCGTCCAACCTCATCACCCGCCGGACCCTCGGCTGGGAACCCGCTCAGCCCGGCCTGCTGGCCGATTTGGACAACGGCCACTACTTCTCCGCCGGCTGACGGCAGGGACCCCCATCACAACCGGGTCCGGCGCATGACAAGGGTGCGGCTCTTCCGGAGGGACGCGGAGAACATGACGACTGTGGGATTCATCGGAAGCGGATACATCGGCGGTACCGTCGCGCGGCTCGCCGTCGAGGCCGGGCACCGGGTCGTGCTCAGCAACTCGCGCGGTCCCGAAACGCTCGCGGACATGGCCGCGGAACTGGGGCCCCGGGCGTCCGCGGCGACGAGCGGGGAGGCCGCGGCGGCCGGTGACATCGTCGTGGTCACGGTGCCGGTCAAGGCCTTCCCCCACGTGCCCGCCGTGCCCCTGGCCGGGAAGACGGTCATCGACACGTGCAATTACGGCCCCGAACGAGACGGACACATCCCCGAGCTCGACAACAGGTCGCTCACTTCGAGCGAGCTGCTGCTGCGGTACATTCCGGCCGCCATGCTCGTGAAAGCGTTCAACAACATCTTCTTCAAGCACCTGCGGTCACTCGCCCGCCCGGCGGCGGCCGACCGCTCGTACCTGCCGATCGCCGGGGACTCCCCGCCGGCGAAGGCGGCGGTGACCGAATTCATCGAATCCATCGGGTACGGCGTGGTGGACGCGGGACCGCTGGCCGACAGCTGGCGCCAGGCGACGGGCACGCCGGTGTGGGGGAGCCCGTACGGGCCGTACTCGGACGAGGAAGGCCGGCCGGCCGACGAGGACACCATCCGCGCGGCACTTGCCGCCGCAACGCGGTAACCGCAAGCCGGCGCGGATCGCGGTACAGCCCGACCGTGTCATGGCCCCGTCCGGTAGGTGTCGGGCGGGGCCATGACGCAGAACTCGTCGCCGTCCGGATCCGCCGGGATGTGCCATGTCCTGCCGCTCTCGCGGACCGGACGCCCGTGAGCACGGCGGCCTCCGAGTCGGTGACCCGGCGGACCTCGATGTCGGGACATGGGCTGTCCCGGAGTGTGGTGGGCCGTCAGGTGGCAAACGCGGTGCGCAGGGTGGCGGCCATCAGCTCGATGGCCTCCTTCCCGGCCGGCACCGGGCCGGCGTGGGTGAAGTAGTGGTCGACGCCCTCGAAGACACGGTGGGTGACCGGGACGCCCGCGGCCTCCAGCGCCTTGGCGTAGGCGTCGCCCTCGTCGCGCAGTCGGTCGTGCTCCGCGGTGATGACCAGGGCCGGCGGCAGCCCGGCGAGGTCGTCGGCGAGTCCGGGCGAGACCAGCGGGTGGGCGAGGTCGGCGGGATCCGGGACGTAGGCGGCGGTGAAGACCCGCATGAGGCGCGGGGCGAGCAGCGGCTTCGGAATCGGGGAGTGCTTGCTCGCGGGGTCGGCGAGCTGGTCGAGCGGTGCGGAGTCGATGATCTGGAGCAGAGGCGAGAAGGTGTGCCTGTCGCGGGCCGTACGGCAGACCGCGGCGGTGAGGTTGGCCCCGGCACTGTGCCCGCCGACGGCGAGCCGTGAACCGTCCCAGCCGTGGGCGGGGCCGTTCTCGACGACCCATGCGACGACGTCGTAGGCCTGGGTGACGGCGGTCGGATACGGCCGCTGCGGGGCGACGGCGTAGTCGACGTTGACCACCACGCACCCGGCCGTGGCGGCTATGCGGCGGCAGATGTGGTCGTCCTGCTCGGGGCGTCCGACGATGAAGCCGCCGCCGTGGAAGTTGACGTACACGGGCGCCGGGGTGTCGGCGGTGGCCGGCGGCCGGTAGACGGTGCAGGCCACCGGGCCGGCGCCGGTCTCCACCCGAAGGGTCTCCGTCTGCTTCGGAACGTCGGTGAAGCGCAGGCCCTCGTGTACGCGGGTCATCATCCCGCCGAGCAGCAACTGGATGCCTCTGGCCTGGATCCGGGGACTGAAGGGCATGGTCGACCCGCCTATCGCTGCAACTTTGAACTAACAGGATTCCTGATGATGAAGGATAGGCCTGCGTCCCGCAACGGGTCGGCCCCGATGCCGCCGCGGAGGTCTGCTCGGGGCCGACCGGTCCCAGGGCACGGGAGCCGCCGGCCGGTGCCCTGTCCTCGAGGGCGGGGCGCGCCGGCGGTCCGGGGCGCCTCACCGCCCGCGCCGATGACGAAAAGTGCTGCCTGCACGGAGGACGGCGGACACGTATCGGGAAAATGCGGAGCCCAGGTCTCTCCGCCGTATCCCGGGTAGTGGCAAGCGCTGCGGGACTGCGCGTGGGATGCCCGGTCGCACCAAGTGACCCTGACCGGACCCACGCGGAGCGGCGCGACCCGGGTCGGCTACGAGGTGACGGTCACGGACCCGCGCGCGTTGTAGACGACGGCATCCTCGCGTTCGCCGTAGGCCTGGAAGACCGTGACCGCCTCGTCACGAAGCACGCCGGACACGACCTGGATGCCACGCTGCTCGAACTGCTCGGCCCAGTCCTCGCGCATGGGGCCCTCGTCGAAGCCGGTCAGTCGTTCCACCTCGGGACCTTCTCCGGCGATGACCAGACGCCGGATGCCGGACCACATCGCGGCGCCGTAACACATGGCGCAGGGGCGCCAGTTGACGACCAGTTCAAGATCAGGGCCGCCCGGGGCGCCGAGGTCCCATGCACCCAGCCGGGTCTGCGCGAGGGAGAGGGCGACGACTTCGGCGTGGGTGGAGGAGAGCCCTGACGACAGGACGAGGTTGACTCCGGCCGATACGAGTCGTCCGGTCCCCGTCTCGACGACCAGGGCGGCGAACGGCCCGCCGGTGTCCTCCCGGTGGTTGCGTTCGGCGAGACGGTTGGTGAGACGGACGCGGTCCTCGTCGGTGGGCAGGGTCTCGGGCACGTCGGCCAGTTCGCTCAGCACCCATGGGGGGAGTTGGGCGCCGAACGTGGTGGCGAGGGCGGAGGCATCCATCGAGCAGGTCTCCAGGTGCAGGCGGGTCGGGTTCAGGTGCCCGGGCGGATGTCGGGCGCGAAGCGGGCCAGGGCGAGGGTCTCGATGGCAGCGATGATGTTGTACGCCAGTGCGGACACGGCGGTGAGGACGGCGACCGAGGCCCAGAGGTGGTCGTAGTCGAAGGTGGAGGAGTCCTTGAGCATGGCGTAGCCGAGGCCTTGTCCGGTGGAGAGCCATTCGGCGAGCATCGCGCCGATCAGGGCTCCGGGGACGCCGACGCGGGCGCTGGCGAAGAACGCGGGGACCGCGCTGGGCAGCATGACCTTGCGGGCGACGGTCCAGCCTCCGGCGCCGTACGCGCGGCACAGGTCGGCGGCCTGGCGGGAGGCGGAGCGCAGGCCGAAGGTCATGGTGACCAGGGCGGGGAAGAAGACGATCAGGCCGCTGATGACGGTGGTGGCCATCAGGCCGCGGCCGAAGACGAGCGTGATGAGCGGGGTCATCGCCACCAGGGGCACGGAGCGTACGACGACGGCCATCGGCAGCAGCGCCTGCTCGACGCTCCGGAGGAGGACGAAGACGACCGCCACGCCCACCGCCGCCGCCAGCCCGGCGACGAAGCCGAACCCGGCGTCCAGCAGCGTGCGGCCCAGACCGGACGAGACCAGGGAGCGGTGGGCGCCCGCGTCCGCGCCCGTGAACAGGTAGTGGAAGATGTCGACCGGCGACTTGGCCACCAGCGGGTCCAGGTCGTAGACCTGCAGGAAGACGATCCACAGGACGATGACGGCCGCCATCGTCACGATCACGTTCAGCAGCGGGCGCAGCACGCCCGCCGCGAAGCGCAGCGCGGGGGCCGTCCGCGGCTGGGTTGCGGTGCTCATGCGTGTCCGCCTTCCACTGTCGTCGTGCGCGACCACGGCAGGGCGTAGCGGGCGACGATCCCGACCGCGCCGTACGCGACGCCTGCCACCGCTCCCGAGACCAGGGCGATGCCCCAGGTGCGGGGCACGTCGAGCTGCTGCTGGGCGATGGTCATGGCGATGCCGAGGCCGCTGTCGACCCGGCCGAGGTACTCGCCGATGATCGCGCCGAGCAGCGCCGCCGGACCGGCGATCTTGAGTGCGGCCAGCGTGCTGGGCAGTGCGGCGATCAGGCGGACCCGAAGCATCTGCTGCCAGCGGCCGCCGCCGTAGGCGCGTACCAGGTCGAGGGTGGTGGGATCGGCCGAGCGCAGTCCGAGCAGTGCGCCGATGAGGGTGGTGAAGAAGACCGAGAGCCCGGCCATCGCGGACATCGGCTTGTCCCCGTCGAGGACGAGGGACAGGATCGGGCCGATCGCCACGATGGGCAGGCAGTAGGAGGCCACCGCGATCTGCGTGATCACCCGCTCCAGTACGGGCACCAGCAGCACCAGCACCGCCAGGCCCAGCGCCAGCGCGTTGCCGATCAGATACCCGGTCAGGGCTTCGCCGACGGTCTGTTCGACATGCGGGCTGTAGAAGGTCCAGCCGTCGTCGAACACGCTCGCCACGACTGCCCACGGGGTGGGCACGCCGTCCCCGGTGCCGACGACCGTGGTGGACAGCAGCGACCACGCCCCGATGAGGGCCGTGATGCCGACGGCCCCGCCGGTCCAGGCGGAACGCCGCGCACTCACGACGCCACCGCCGCGGGACCGGGGGTGTCGGCGGAGGCCTCGGCAGGGGCGTCGGCGCGGCCGAACAGGAGTTCCGACAACTGGTCGGCGTAGGCGTGGAACTCGGGCGAGCGCATCATCTCCGGGGTGCGCGGCCGAGGCAGGTCGATGGTGACGACCTCCACGATCCGGCCGGGCCGGGGGGACATGACGGCGACGGTGTCGCTGAGCAGCACGGCCTCGTTGATGGAGTGGGTGACGAGCAGGGTGGTCACCGCGCGGGCCTGCCAGATGCGCTGGAGTTCGAGGTTGAGCCGCTGACGGGTCATGTCGTCCAGCGCGCCGAACGGTTCGTCAAGGAGCAGCACCTTGGGGTCGACGACCAGCGAGCGGGCGATGGCGACGCGTTGCCGCATGCCGCCGGAGAGCTGGGCGGGGCGGGCCTTCTCGAAGCCTTCGAGGCCGACCAGCCTGATGAGGTCGGAGATCGCTGCCGGGTCGGGTTTGATGCCGCTGATCTCCAGCGGGAGCCGGATGTTGGCGGCGACCGAGCGCCACGGCAGCAGCGCGGCGTCCTGGAAGGCTATGCCCAGGTGGTGCCGTTTGCGGGCCGCCTCCGGGTCCTCGCCGTGTACGAGGGCCGTACCGGAGGTCGGGCTGTCGAGCCCGGCGAGGATCCGCAGGACGGTCGACTTGCCGCAGCCCGACGGCCCGAGCAGCGACAGGAACTGGCCCTCGGCCGTGTCCAGATCGACGCCGGCCAGTGCGGGTACGCGCTGTCGGCCGAGCTTGAACTCCTTGCTCAGCCCACGCAGGGACAGCCCGGTGCCGGCATTGACCGGGCCTCCCGAGTCGTCGGACGGCTCGGGAACGGCTGCTGCGGTACTCATCAGATGGTGACCTCTGTGTGCGGTGCGGGTACGGGAAGCCGGTACCGGCGGGACGACGGGGCCGCACCGGTACCGCCGGGGGCCTCAGACGAGGCTGGCGTCTTCCTTGTAGACCTCTTCGAGGATCGAGAGGTCGAAGAGCTTCGTGGCGGTGATGTCGAGGCCGCCGTACTTCAGCGTCTTGATGTTCTCGTCGATCAGCGTCTGTGTGACCGTGAACAGGCCGTTCTTCTTGGTGTCGGCGCTCACCATCAGTTCGCTCTCGTCCTTGGACTCAAGGGTCTGCTCCTTGGTCGTCAGCCCGAGCCCCTTGCCGTACGTCTCGGCCGCGAGCTTCGCGCCGAGCGCCGGGTCGGCGATGTTCGCCTTCCAGCCCTTGATCTCCGCGCGCAGGAACGCCTTGAGCAGGTCGCGCTGGTTGTCGATGGTGTCCTGGCGGACGCAGTACGTCTCCGAGACCAGCGGGTAGCCGGTGTCGGCGAGCAGCATCGTGGCGACCTTGAAGCCCTTCAGGCGCAGCGAGTTCGGCTCGTTCGTCACGAAGGAGAACCAGCCGTCGACGGTGCCCTGGGTCAGGGGCAGCGGGTCGAACTGCACCGGCACCTTCGTGATCTTCGACGCGTCCAGCCCGGTCGCCTTGAGGTACGCCGCCCACACGGACTCGTTGCCTGCCTGGACACCGATCTTCTTGCCGTACATGTCCTCCGGCTTGGCGATCGGGGCCTTGGCCATCGACATGATGCAGAACGGGTTCTTCTGGTACTGCGCGCCGATGATCTTCAGCGGCGCGCCCTTGGCGACGGCCGCGCCCGTGATGTCGGGGGAGCTGATCGCCACGAGCGCCTTCTTGGTGACGACGTCCGTCTCCATCGGCGTCGCGGACGGGCCGCCGCCGATCAACGTGACCTTCGAGAAGCCCTCGTCCGTGTAGTAGCCCTTGCTGTCCGCGATGTAGCTGCCCGCGAACTCGACGTTCTTGATCCAGGACAGCCGGAGCGTCAGCTCACCGAAACTCTTGGAACCGGAGGACGTGGGGGAGGAGGACGAGGACGACGAGTCGGAATCGCCGCACGCGGCGAGCAGCGGGCCGCCGAGCAGCACGGCGCCGCCCAGCTGCAGTCCCCGCCTGAGGAAGAGACGGCGGTCGGTGGCGGCGAACGCTCTGCCGTCACTGTTCGTACTTCTGGTCATGGCGCGCTTTCCTTTCACTGGCCGGTTGGGCACCGGCACAGGGGCGGACCTGAGGAACACGGGTGAAGCGTGGCCCGGACGGTGCCGGGCCGGTCTCCGGTCGAGCGGCGGTCCGGGATCAGGGATCCCGGGTCACAGGTCGAGGAGGAGTTCGGGGGTGCGGGCGCGGGAGCAGCAGATGGTGATCCGGTCGCCCGCCGCGCGCTCGTCGGGGGTCTGGACCTCGTCGCGGTGGTCGGGTTCGCCGGCCAGGACGGTGGTGAGGCAGGCGCCGCAGATGCCCTGCTCGCAGGAGAGCTCGACCTCGACGCCGTGGGCGGTGAGGACCTCGGCGATGGTGCGGTCGGCGGGGACGGGATAGGCGGCGCCGGTGCTCGCGATCCGTACGGTGAACGCGCTGGCGACTTCGGCTTCCGCTCCGTCTCCCTCTCTGCCTCGGGTCGATGGCGGAGCCGCCGGGGCGAAGCGTTCGGTGTGCAGCTGGCCGGGCTGCCAGCCCGCCGCGGTCGCCTTGGCCAGGACGTGGGTCATGAAGCCGTCTGGCCCGCAGACATAGACGGCCGTGTCCGGTTCCGGGACCAGGAGTTCGGCGGGCAGCCCCGCGCGGACGGTGTCCCCCTGGTCGCTGTGGTGGACCACTGTCCGCTCGCCGGGAGCGGAGGTCTGGAGCCGCTCCAGGAGGGGGGCCTCCGCCGCGCTGGAGGTGTAGTGGTGCAGGACGAACGACGCTCCCCGCGCGGCCAGGGCTTCGGCCATCGACAGCAGGGGCGTGATGCCGATACCGCCCGCGACGAGCACGTGATGCCCGGCCGCCACGAGCGGGAAGTGGTTGCGCGGGGGCGAGATCCGTAGCCGTCGGCCCACGGTGAGGTCACGGTGCAAAGTGCGGGAGCCGCCCCGGCCGGTGTCGTCGCGCCGTACACAGATCAGGTAACGGCCTTTTTCCCGGGGGGAGTTGCACAGGGAGTACTGACGGACGAGGGAGGGCCCGAGATGAACGTCGATGTGGGCGCCGGCCTCGAAGGACGGCAGGGTCCCGCCGTCCGCGGCCCGGAGTTCGTAACTGAGGCTGGTGCCGGAGGCGAGGGAGATCGTGTGGACGATGACGTCGAGTGTCTGCACGGTGGGGGCCCCTACGCGGTGAAGAAGTGACTGAGGCCCAGGTCGCGCAGGCCGCGCCGGTAGGCGATGGAGCTGCGGTCGGCGGGGATGTGGACTTCGAGTTTCGGGTCGAGGGGGAGGTTCTCGGGTTTCTGGACCTCGACGATGGCGCGGTCCTCCTCGAAGACCGTGCGGTTGAAGTCGTACACGGCCTGGACGGGTTGGTCGGTGTCGAAGTTGCGGGCGATCGGGGCGAACATGCGGGTCCGGCGGGCGGAGACCGGGGAGGCGGCGTTCATGATGTGCAGCAGTCCGCCGTCGGGGAAGTGCACTTCGAGCGTGGCCGTGAAGGGCAGGTGCACGTCGAAGCGGCGCAGCCACCGGTAGCCGGGCGGGGCCTGCTTGGTGCTGCCGTGCGGGTAGTTGCTGACGGTGCTCCAGTAGTCGACGGAGTGGCCGTACCGGTGGCGGACGGGGGTGTAGTCGGGGACCTCGGTGTTGTCCGGGTCGCCGAAGGAGCCGAGGTGGACGAAGCCGAAGTGGGCGACGTCGAGGAAGCCCTCGACCTGGCGGCCGGCGAAGGCGGCGATGTCGATCCAGGGGCAGTTGATCTGCTGGAAGTCCTCGTCGTCCCAGTGGGCCATGGCCGGGATCACCGGGGCCGTGCCGGGCTCCGGGCGCAGGCAGGTCCACACCAGGCCGTACCGCTCGACGACCGGGTAGGTCCGCAGGTTCAGCCGGGACGGGATCTTCGACTCCGGATGGGCCGGCACCTGCACGCACCGGCCGCCCTCGCCGAACCGCAGCCCGTGATAGGCGCAGGTGATGCCGGTCCCGTCGCCGCCGCCGAGGCTCAGCGGCACCCCGCGGTGCGGGCAGATGTCGTGGGCCACGACCACGGTGCCCCGCGCTCGGTAGGCCACCAGGGTCTCGTCGAGCAGGCGCACGGCGGTCGGGGTGCCGCCGATCTCGCTCGACAGGGCGACCGGGTACCAGTGCTGGGCGAGGATCGCCCAGTCGTCGGCGTCGAACGTGCAGTCCCGGGGCAGGACGGGCCGGGGCGGAGCAGTGGTCATGCAAAAATCCTTCTGCGTAGCGCGGCCGGGAACGGCCGGACAGACACCTGCGAGGCGCGCACGCCGGGACGACGGCGTGGGACAAGCGCGAGGTGAAAGAGTGCGGCGACAAGCCGATCCCGGGCCAGGGACACCGTGGAACCGCAGACCGGGCAGGGCACCGGCCGCGGTCGTCGGTATGAGGTCAGTTGGGAGAGCCCTCGGACTCCGGATGTGAACCGTGCGCCACGCGTCCGCGCGTCCAGGCCGACTGGTGGGCACGGCACCGGAGGTCTGTGCTGCACTCGCTGACAGAGCTCATCGCGCTTCCCTCCGTGCTCAGTGCCGACTGTCTGCCGCCGGACGACCATGCCGAGACTGACGCAGAGAGATTGCCCTGTCATTCCGTGTTTGTTACTTACGGATTCCATGCCCGGTTTTGGCTCGGGGCGTCGAAGCGAGCGCCCGCGCAGGAGACAGGCCGTGCATTCCGGGCAACCAGGTGATCAAGCCGTGGGTGCATGTGATCAATCCCTGGCTGCGGGCCGAGGCGCTGCTGAACGCCGCCGTGTCCATGAACGCCTCGTCGAGCCCCGAGCCGCTCGGTCACGCCCGTTGAGCTGCGGGTAATGTGCTGGCCATGCCCGATACCCAGGCCCTGTCCGAACGCGACCGCCTGTTGAGGCTGACCGCGGACTACGTGCTGGAGCACGGCGTCGCGGAGATGACCCTGCGCAAGCTCGGCAGCGCGATCGGCACCAACAATCGCATGCTGCTGTACTACTTCGGCTCCAAGGAGGAGCTGATCACGGCTGCGCTGGCCGAGGCGAGCGGGCGCTTCCCGATTCTCGGCAAGGCGTTCGCCATCATGGACGACCAGCCGCGCCCGCTGCGCGAGCGGATCACCGCGGCCTGGGACGCAGTGGCGGCAGCCGAGAACCTGCCGTTCCACCGGACGTTCTTCGAGGTACTGGGCCTGGCCGCGCATCAACGCGGCCGGTTCGACAGCTTCCTGGGGTCGGTGGGCAGGGACTGGCGCGAACAGCTCGCGGCCTCGCTGGGCGGCGGTGGCGTGCCGAAGCCCGCCGCGGACGATCTGGCCCGGGAACTGGTCGCGCTGTGGCGCGGCCTGCAACTGGACCTGATCACCTCGGGCGACCGGGCCGGGACCGATCGGGCGATGGCTTCCGCCGCGGAGTCGATCGCCCGGCGGGCGGCGGCGGCCGCCGCCCCTGGATCCTGAGGCCTCGTCACATCACCCTGCGAGATGGGGTTTTCAAGATGCCATCGGGATCCGGGGGACGACAATGTCCAGTGGACCGTCCGGAACCGCGACCGCGTCCTGGCTCCAGCCCCAGATCGAACAGACCCTGCGCAGCGGGTCGCTGTACCCGTCCCTGCCGTGCAGCACCCGGTAGTTGTCGATGCAGATCATCTCGCCCGGGCCCACCCGGAACATCGGCCCGCTGTCCCGGGCCGCGACGACCGCGTCCTGCCAGGCGCGCACATACGTCCAGTGCTCCGGCTCCAACGGGCCCTCGACCGGAGCGAGATAGGGATGGTGACGGCCCTGGAAGCGGCCCGACGGGGTCCGTCGGACGATCGGTGAGAAGCCGCCCTGCGGGTAGTTGGGCTCGGAGTGGTCGATGTCGACAGTGCGGCAGAAGTCGGCAAGCGCGGTGCTGCCGGGATCGGCGGCCAGCAGGTCCAGCAGCCGGGCGGTGTCGATCAGGAAGGAGTCGCCGCCGCTGACCGCGGGCCGCTCGCACCACAGGAACAGGTGGTCGGGAGCGTAGTCACCGAAAGCGAAGCCGTCGTTGTGGGCGACCATCCGCTCCTCGGCCGGGCCGCCGTCGCGTTTGCGGCCACGCCTGTCGGCGGGCTGCGCCCTCATCTTCATCGCCTCGACCCGGCCGCTCTCCTTCGTCGCCTCGAACTGGGTGCCGCAACGCACGGCCCGGTCCCCCATGACCGCGCGGCCCATCGCGACCGCCGTCTCCTCGTCCGGCAGTCCGGTCATGATGGCCGCGCCCTCGGCGGCGAGCACCGCTGCCGCCTCCTGTGGGCCGGTTACCTTGCGCGGGACGAAACTTGCGCTGCTGACGTCCAACACGGCGCCTCCTGAAGTCCGCGGGGCCAAGCCTGATTGAACCAAACGGTTCAATCAGAGTAGGAGTCCCGTGTTTCACCGAAGTGACGCACCCGCGTGCTTTGGGTTGCCCACGGGGCCGGGGCGAGAGCGGGGCCGAGGGGTCGGCCCGGCTGCGGGCCGAGAACGCGCGGCCGAGGAAGGACGGCAAGGAGCTCGGTATGGGGCGTGACGTGCTCAGGCGCCGCATGGTCCTGTGGGTGAGGCAGCTGCTGCGGACCCGGCCGTCGTGGCCCGGGTGATCGGCGATCGGAGGAGGAACTCCGCCGGTCCAAGCCTCCCGTGTGCACCGCCTCGCCGAGTTGCGGAAGCGGTAGCACACCACGCAGGTCCATGCGTTCGTAGGGGACTCCGCTGTGCGAGGGTCCTGTCCCCTTCGTCCAGGGGTCGTACAGGGGCCGGGACAGCGCAGCTGCGCCCGGGTTGACGGTGTCGACGGGCCGATTCGTTGTCACATCTGGTGGCTGCGCGGCGTGGGCTGCCTTCCACGGCGCGGCCGGTCGAGTGCCGGGTCGCGCGCCAACGGCCCGTTTCTACGAGGTCCTCGACCACCCGGCGGACCTGGGCCACGGGGACCTCGGCGACATCGTCGGCCGACCCCGGCCGCGGAGCGCCCAGGATCCGGCACCACGAGATCCGGCCCGATTCCGGCGCGGCGACGAACGAGTGGAGCCAGGGCGCCCCCGGCTCCTGGTGGCAACGCGAGTCGCCGCGCGAGTGGGCACAGGGGACCGACATCTTCCCCGCCGCCGCTGAACGGCGTCGGCGCCCCCTTCACATCGGGCGGTCCTCGGGCGGGTTGCCCGTCGTATCCAGGGCGGGGGCGACCTTGTAGCGGGGAAGGTATGCCGTCGCCAGGGCCTGGAGGGTCGCGGTGGTGGGGATCGCGATGACTGCGCCGACCGCACCGAGCAGGGCCGCTCCGGCAAGGACGGAGCCGAAGGCCACGGCGGGATGGACGTCGACCGTGCGAGCCGTGATGCGAGGCTGCAGGGCGTAGTTCTCCACCTGCTGGTACGCCGTCGCGAAGACGATCACCCACAGGGCGTCCATGGGCTCGACCGTCAGCGCCACCAGCGTCGGCAGGGCCGCGGCCACGTACGTTCCGACTGTGGGCACGAACTGCGAGACGACGCCCACCCATATACCCAGGGCCACCGGGTACGGGATGCCGAGGACCATGAAGGCCACCGCGTGGGCGAGCGTGGAGAACAGGGCGAGCAGGGCCCTTGAATACATGTAGCCGCCGGTCTTGGCCAGGGCGACCGTCCAAGCGCGGTGCACGGCGGGCTGGCGTTGCGGAGGGAGCAGCGACAGGGCGGCGCGGCGCAGGCGGGGGCCGTCGGCGGTGAAGTAGTACGCGAACAGAGCGACGGTGAGCAGGTCGAAGACGCCGCCGACGACGGTGGTGGACAGGCCCCAGAGGTGGTCGGCGGCCTGCCGGGCGTACGTCTCGACGGTTCCCGTGTCGTCGGTCAGGCGGTCCGTGGTGAGGGTCGTCCCGAAGGTGTTGTTGATTCGTTCGACCAAGGTGGCGAGCAGTGCCGGCAGTCGGTGCGAGACCTCGGCCGTCTGGTCGATCAGCAGGGTGAGCACGGCGGTGGCGAAACCGGCGAGCGAGGCCACGGTCACCGCGAACACGAGCAGGGTCGCGGCGGCCCGGCCCATGCCGCGGGCCTGGAGGCGGGACACGGCCGGCTCCATCACCATCGACAGGAAGAAGGAGACCAGCAGCAGCACTCCGAGACCCACGAGCTGCCGGGCGGCCCAGACCGTCATCTCGAACACCGCTGTGAGGACGAGAGCGACGGCGATCGCTCTGGGCAGCCAGGCCGGCATCGGCGTCGGGGCCGGATCGTTGGACTTGGACACGGTGGTGTGGCGTTCCTGTCTCTGGGGCCGTGGGGCCGGGCCGCCGTTCACACCCTCCGGGGCGGTGGCGGCGGCCCGGATCTGTTCAGGCGAAGCGGCGGACGAACGTCAGGGCCGTTTCGGCCACTTCCTGCCAGCCGCTGTCGATGGTGAGGGCGTGGCCCCGGTTCGGTATCTCGGTGATCTCGGTGACGCCGGGGTTGTGCAGCTGTTGTTTGTAGGAGGCGTTGGCGATGGCCCACGGGACGGTGTGGTCCTTCTCGCCGGAGATGATCAGCAGCGGGCCGCGGTCGGGATTCCCGGTGTCGACCCTGGCCTCCGTCCAGGGGTTGAGGTTGGCGGTGGCGGCCTGGAAGATCGGGGCGCCGGGGGCCGGTACGGCGAACGTCTCGAAGAGTTCCTTGGCCTCTTCCTCGCTGACCGCGTTGGCGAAGGCGTAGCGGAACTGTTCGAAGGTGAGCGGGACCGCGCGGTGGCGGTTGGCCGGGTTGCTCAGCACCGGCGCGGACGAGCGGAGCGCGGAGACGGGCAGGGGCAGAACGCCGCGGAAGGGGGCCGGGTCGATGGCGACCGAGGCGGCGGACAGGCCGCGGCCGGCGAGGATCTGGGCGAGCAGTCCGCCGAAGGAGTGGCCGATGACGGCCGGCTTGCGGTCGAGACGGCCGATCAGGTCCGCCAGGTGGTCGGCGACCTGCCCGACGGTCTTGCCGGCGAACACCTCGGGGTGGCTGTTGGCCTCCGCCACGGTGTCCGGGTCGTCGGGCCAGGAGAGCGAGACGGCGGCGTAACCCGCCTGGTCGAAGTAATCCACCCAGCGGTCCCAGCTGCTGGGCAGCAGCCACAGCCCGTGGACGAAGACCACGGGTGTCCTGCCGGAGTCGTTGGCGGCCTGGATCTGCTGTTCATCGTGTGCGGACATGGCGGCAGGCTAGGAAGCGCGGGGCGCGGGCCGCGACCGTCAGATGACGGGTCTGTCGACGTATTCGACGTATTCTCCGCCGTACTCCGCCCGGGCCTGTGCTCCGAGGGCGTCGCGCAGCGCCGCGCGGGAGCGGATGCCCAGCTTGGGGAAGATGTTGTACAGGTGGGTGCTGACCGTGCGCGGGGAGATGTACAGCCGGGCGCCTATCTCCTTGTTGCTGAGTCCGGTGGCCGCCAGATCCGCGATCTGGAGTTCCTGGGGGGTCAACAGGCCGTCCTGGTCGAGTGGTTCAGGCTCTGCCGGCGGCGTCAGGGCGGCGAGCTCCGTACCGGCCGCGGCGGCCCAGGGCGCGGCGCCCAGCTCCTCCAGCGTGTGCAGTGCGGCCGTCAGGTGCTCGCGGGCGGCCTCCGGTTCGCGGCCGTGGGCGCGCAGCCAGCGGCCGAAGGCGAGCTGGACCCGGGCCCGGTCGAAGGGGGCGTGCACGTCGGCGACCGCCAGGGCCCGCCGGAATCCGGCCTCGGCCGTCTCCGCCGGACCGGCGAGGGCCGCCGCCGCGTGTGTCAACAGCGCGAGCCGGGGCGAGAGTTCACCGAGGCACGCGCTCCGCGCCATCGCGACGTGGACGCGTGCCTCGGGGGTCCTGCCCGTGTACACGGCCGCCTCCACCAGGTCGTACACCGACCAGATCGCGCGCGGGTTGAGCGGGGGGAGGGTTCCGGGCGGGCTGACCAGCGCGCAGTCGCGGTATGCCGTCTCGTAGTTCCCCTGCCCCAGGGCGAGCAGCGCGCGGGCCTGCCGGGCGGACACCTGGAGCAGGCCGAGCCGACGCGGTTCGCTCCAGGCGAGGATGGTGCGGGTGAGCGTGCCGACGGTCTCGGCGTCGCCCCGGACGGCCGCCACCAGGGCGAGCTGGGAGGCGAGCCGGAATCCAGCGAGGCGGTGCCCCAGCTCCTCCGCCGTCGCCAGGCCCTCCCGGGCCAGCGCCTCGGCCTCGGTGAAACGGCCGGCGAAGAAGGCCTCGTGACCGAGGAGGATGGTGCCGTACGACCACTGCACGAAGGTGCCGCCCTCCCGGGAGCGCCGGGCGACCCGCATCCAGTGCTCGCGGTACTCGGAGGCCTCGTCGAAGTAGACGCTGAGCATGGAGAGCTGGGTGACCGGCCGGGGGCCCGCGTCGGGCGGGAGGGCGGCGAACGCCCGCCGGATCCGCCGCCGGACCTCCGGGGCCCGCTCCTGCGGGGCGTCGAAGGCCAGGCAGTAGAGCCGCACCTGGTCGGGGGCGTCCTGGCAGCGTTCCAGCACCTCCGGCCAGAGATCGGTCCGCTGCGCGTAGAACGCCACCAGCGTGAGCAGGAACTGCAGTTCGCCGACGACCTCGCGGACCGCGGCAGGCGACTGCTGCCGCCCGGCACCACCGGTCCCGGCACCACCGGTCCCGGCACCACCGGTCCCGGCGCCGTCCGTCCCGGCGGCGAGCAGTCCGTCGATCACACCGGTCAGCAGCCGGTGGGCGGCCGTCGCGTCCCCGTCCGTCTCCAGTAGCGCGTACACCCTGGCCAGGGTGGCGCGCGCGGTGTCCTGGGGCGAGGCCCGCTCCCCGTACCCGTCGTCGACGAGGACCGCGGTGACGTCCAGGGCACCGGACTGGGCCGCGGCGTACGCCGCGTGCGCCAACCGCCGGCTGCGCTCGGCCGGCTCCGGGCTGAGCTCCGCGGCCCGGCGCAGCGCGGTCGTCGCGAGGGCGGCGCTGCCGCGCCCCAGGGCCGCGTGCCCCGCCTGCTCCAGGTCGGCCGCGAGCTGCTCCTCGGGCCCCAGGGAGGCGGCGACCAGGTGCCCGATCCGGCGTTCCGGGTCCCGTTCCAGTGCTTCGGCCAGAGCCCGGTGCGCCGCCCGCCGCCGACCGGGCCGGCAGGTGCGTACGACGGCCGAGCGGACCAGCGGATGCCGGAAGACCAGTCGGCCCGCCCGTGCGTCCACCCGCACCAGACCCGCCTCCTCGGCGGCCAGGAGCGCGGCATCGGCCTCTTCCATCCCGCCCGGATACGCCGCCCAGATCGTGCGTAGCCCGCCGGTCCCCTCCAGCGCGGCGACCAGCAGCAACTCCAAGGTGGCCGCGGGCAGTTCACGGAGCCGCGGAGCGAAGAGCGCCTCCAGCCGGTCGTCCACGGGCAGGGACAGCGGCAGCGGGGCGGCACCGGTGAACTGCTCCCGGCTCAGCAGGGCCGGCAGCTCCAGCAGCGCCAGGGGATTGCCCGCGGCCTCCTGGAGCAGCCGTTCGCAGGCGTGCGGTGCCAGCCCGGGGTGGGCCGCCCGCAGCAGGGCGGCGGCGGACCGTTCGTCCAGTGCCTCGACTCGCCGGCGCAGCAGTCCGTGCCGGTCGAGCGCGTGCGCATGGCCCGCCCGGCCCGCGACCAGCAGGTCCACCGGAAGCCCGGACAGCCGGCGCGCCACGAATTCCAGGACGTCGCCGCTCGCCCGGTCGAGCCACTGGACGTCGTCGATCACGACGAGGACCGGACCGTCCTCCGCCGTGCGCCGCAGGGCTTCGAGTACGGCGACGGAGGCCGCGAAACGCTCCGGCGGCGCCTGGGCCACCGAGCTGCCGAGGACCCCCTCCAGTACCGCGCGCTGCCCCGGCGGCAGCCGGTCGAAGCCGTCACGCATGCCGAAGAGCAGCTGGTGCAGGCCGGAGTAGGCCAGCGTGACCTCGGACTCCACGCCGGCGAAGCGCAGCACCCGGAACCCCGAGGCCCGCGCGCCGTCCGCGGCGGCCTCCAGCAGCGCGGTCTTCCCCACGCCGGCCGGGCCCTCCAGCAGGACGGCCGTCCCCGCGCCCCCGTCCGTCAGCCGCCGACGCAGCTCCGCGAAGAACTCCAGGTCCGCCGATCGCCCCAGTAGCCCGACGGCATCCCCGCCGAGGGGCCCGGGCCCGGACGACTGCTCGATGGACATGCAGGCTCCTCACCGTGCTCAGTGGCCGCCGGGAAGGCGACGGCGGACAGACCGTCAGGTGACGTATGGCCCGACGCGGTCGCCGGGCCCTGGAATGGCACCCGGTGCGCCGGTCCCGGTACACCGGAGCGGCTACGAAAGGCGGCAGGGCGCCGAGATGATCTCCAACCTGGCCCGGATGCGGGCCATCGACGACGCGTGGAACGAACGTGACTGGGATGCGTACGAAGCGCTCCTCGCCCCGGACCTGACGGCCTGGGCGGCCGGTGACGAAGGCCCGCACGGACGGGCCGAACACGTCGTCCGGGCACGGGAGTTCTGCACCCTCTTCCCGGAGAACCACGTGGTCACCGAGCCCTACGTGGCCGCGTTCGGACACGGTGACCAGACCTGCACCGTCGCCCGGCTGCGCGGACGGGTGACGCGGCCGGTACGGCTCCCCGACGGGACCGAGGCGGCGGCGACCGGTCGCACCTTCGACGTCGCGTTCACCACGGTCTGCCGCTGGCAGGCCGGGGCGATCGTCGAGCAGTACGAGTTCATCGACCAGGAGTCCCTGCGGCGGGTCCTGGGTATCGGGTCGTGAACGGCGGGCCCATAGCGCACCGGTGATCCCTTCGCCGAGGAGGACGTGTGCCGTCACCGTAGGTCGGGGGGTGGGTCCGCCGAATCCTTGAGACCCGTAGTCCCGTCGTCCCCGATGGCTGCCAGCGCGTCCCGCAACTGTCCCCGGGCCGTCACGCCCAGCTTCCGGAAGGTCTTGCGCAGGTGGTACTCGACGGTGCTGGGGCTGACGAACAACTGCGCCGCGATGTCCCGGTTCGGGACGCCCGCGGCGGCCAGCCGGGCGATCCGCGCCTCCTGCGGAGTGAGCTGGACGGCGGACTCCACCGGGCGGTGCCGCAACCGCTCGCCGGTGGCTGCCAGTTCGGTGCGGGCGCGGCGGATGTAGAACTCGGCGCCCATGGCCTCGAACAGGGTGAGAGCGGTCCGCAGACTGTCCCGCGCCTCCCGCCGCCGGCGTCGCCGGCGCAGCCACTCGCCGTAGACGAGGTGCGCGCGAGCCGTCTGCGGCCGGGCCGCGGACGCCTCCAGGTGCTCGATCGCCTCCAGATACAGCTTCTCGGCCTCGTCGTCGTCCGCGACCAACGCGCGCGAGCGGGCCAGCAGGCCCAGGGCGACGGGGGTGCCGCTGGCGGTCGCGACGGTGTGCAGTCGGGCCAGGGCGGCCCGCGCGGTCTCCGGGTCCCCGGACCGCTGGGCCGCCTCGACCAGTTCCGGGAGGACGTTCGCGCTGGTCGGCCCGGGGGTGTCGGCGGTGAACACCCGTCGTCCGTGGGTCAGCGCGGCCGGGTAGTCGCCGAGCGCCACCTCCAGCTGGCACAGGGCCAGGTGCGGGACGAGGGCGCCGTAGTGCTCCCGGCCCGCGGCCGTCGCCTCTCGGATATGGGCCCCGGCCGCCTCCCGCGCGGCCTGCTCGGGGCCGGTCACGCAGTACAGCAACTCGTAACCGCCACCGGTACGGCCCTGCTGCCGTGTCGTCAGATCGGACAGGTCGGCCGCGGCCCGGCCGAACTCCGCCGCCGCCGTGAAGTTGCCGCGCCACAGCTCGGGTATGGCCCGCAGCAGCAGCGCCAGCGACAGGGCGCCGTGCGCGCCCCGGGCCCGGGCCAGTTCGACCCAGCGTGAGGTGAGCGCCAGCAGGCCCTCCAGGTCCCACATCTCGCCGGCGAGCACACTGCCCAGGTTGAAACCGCGCAGATCCTCGCTGACGAGCAGGCTCCGTACGCAACGCCGGTACAGGGGGTAGGCGGCCTCGGGACCGTCAAGCAGCCGGGCGGTCAGCGCCGCGCTGATCAGGTCGGTCGGAGAGGCGGAGTCCGGGGCGGCGGGTGTCAGCGCGCGTACGGCCCGCGCCACCGCCGTCATGTCGGCCTTGCCGGTCCAGGTGGCCGCCTCCAGCGCCTGGAACAGCGTGTCGCGGGCCGCCCGTTCGTCGTCCGGGAGCAGCAGTTCCGCGGCTGAACTGGCTGGATGCGGCGGTTGCTCCGGCCGGCGTCCATCTCGAAGACCCGCAGGGGCCGTTGAGGGGCCGCAAGGACAGGAACGCATCGATAAGCACTGCACAGGGCTGACACCGATCAGCATGTCTGACCTGCAAGAACGGCGCGAATCGGCAATGATCGGCAAGGACCGCCAAGATCCCCAATGGACTCATGATCCGTCGGCCGTGGGTTCGAGTCCCACCCGCCCCATCACGCGCTACGCGAGGAGAAACCTTCTGCCCCCCGTGATGACCCGGTGTTCCGCAGGGCGGCCCGCCGGAACGTGGGTTCGGGCGGGCCGCGGGGGAGGTCAGGGACCAGGGGTCAGCACAGGCAAGGGTTCGTGCTCCACCCCAGCGCGAGGATGTCCTTGTCCCTCAGCGCGCCCGAATAGGCCTGTACCTCGTCCACGTCGCCATGCAGGTACTCGCCCCAGCCGTCACCGACCTCGGCCCGGCCGATCTGGAGGGCGCCGGTGCTGTGCCAGCCGTCGGGGAGGGTCGTGGTCGCGTCGGCGTTGGTGTAGCCGTCGAGGTAGAGCTTGATCGTGTCGGTGGCGTCGTCGTAGACCACGGCGAGGCGATGGCCCTGGCCCTCGCCGCCGTCCGCGCCCGCGATCCGGGACACCACCCTCTCGGGGGCTCCGGCCTCGTCCTTCTCCGGCATCACCAGTTGCCAGGTGTGCGTGGACGGCTCGTAACGCACCTTGAAGGCGTCGGTGTGCTCACCGGCCTGCGACAGCACGGTCATCGGGTGGGCGGGATCGGAGTCCGCGAGGCGTACGACGACGCCGAGGGTGAAACTGTCCCCGGTGTCCACGACGGGCCCGTCGGCAGCGGCATAGCCGTTCTCGCCGTCCAGGCGCAGATGTCCCTCGCCGACGAGCGGCGGCGGTACATAGGTGCAGTCGGGGTCGATGTCCGGGATGCAGGAATCGTCGGAGCCCCGGTAGATCGAGGCGCCCGTGCCGAGCCGCAGCGGCGCGCCGTCCGACTGCTCGGGGCTCACCCCGTCCGTCGCGTTCTCCAGCGACCAGTGGCCGAGCAGCTTCGGCTTGCGGTAAGCCAGTTCGGCCGCCTCGTCGGGCACCACGACCCGGTCGTGAACCTGTACGTCACCGATGTCCCCGTGCCACCGGTCCCGGTAGCCGGCAGCCCCGCGGGCGCGCCCGATCTGGAAGGCGCCGGCCGCCTCGGCGGGAGTCGCGTCGGCCGCGGTCCCGACCTCGTGGCCGTTGACGTACAGCCGCGCCTTTCCGGTCTCGGCGTCGTAGAGCCCCAGCAGATGCGTCCACTCGCCGGTCTCGGGGGTCCCGCCGGACACCCGTGCGCCGCCGATCGCGAACGACCAGGCGGGCCCCGAGTCCTGACGGTGCAGACCGAGGCTGAAACCGGGCGCCCCGTCGGCGTCCTGGCTGGCGACGGTCATGTTCCGGTCGGTCTCGGCGGGCCGTACCCACGCGCTCACCGCGAAGGTCCTGCGGATGTCGGCCGCCGGGGCGTCCGGGGTGAGAAAGCCGTGGCCGCTGCCGTCGAGGCTGACCGTGGCGGTGGTCGCGGTGCCCGCGGGCACCGGGCCGCCGAAGGTCACGCCGGTCCCGGCACGGGCGACGGTGCCGGTCTCGGCGGCGGCCGCACGGGAGCCCGCAGGGTCGTCCAGCTTCCAGCGGGCGACGGGAGCGCGGCCGGCCTTCACATTGAAGTCGTAACGCGACTCTCCGCTGCTGCGGCCCGACCGGTCGATCGCGTGGACCGTCAGCGACTTGGGTCCCGAAGTCAGGGGCAGGTACGGGATGGTCACGGCCGCGCCCGGCTGTTCCGCGGAGACGGTTCCATAGGGGCCGCCCACGAAGCCGTACGTGTACGACACCACGTCGTCGGAGGGCGAGTCCACGGTGAAGTGGCCGTAGACGCCCACTCCGTCGACCCAGAACACGTCCTCCGGGTTGGGGTACTCGGGAGAGGTGATCGTCGCCTTCTCCGGGCTCACGTCGTCGTACACGAACGAGCAGACCGAGCCGTCGCCCTCGTCGCTCCATGCGGAGGTCGACTCACCGTCGTTCGCGCGGACATGCCAGGAGATGACGGTGTTCGCCGGGATGTCGCTCGGCACCGTCCAGTACTGGCTCTGCCCCGACGTCAGGGTGATGGTGGTGTAGGTGCGCCGCTGTTCCACGCCTGCCGTGTCCGTCCACCAGGCTTCGAACTCGCCGCTGACCGGGCTGGCCTCGGAGGGCTGGTTGTCCTCCTCGGGGTCGTACAGCACCGCGCTGAGCCTGGGCGGTGCCGAGACGTACGGCGTGTCCTCGCCGGTCGCGCAGGCCTTGCCTCCCGACCGGAGGTCCTGGACGAGCGGCTGCCTCGGCGGCAGGTTGTCCACCGCGTGCGCCGTCCCGGTTGCCGCGGCCAGCAGCGCCGCCGCACAGCTCCCCACCACTGTCCGTCTCCGCCGGCCCGTCCATCTGAATCTGGTCAAGTGGCCCTCCCCTGTTGGCGCGTGAGAATTGTGGATCACGCAGGTGCACGAAGCTAACAGGGGCCACCGACAGCACAGGAGGGGTTTTCCGCGCATGCCGCCGGGCGGGGAAGGGCGGCCGGGCGGAGCACACGTCGTCGGCGGGTCCGGCCTCACACCGTCGCGGTGGTGCTCTCGATCTCACGCGCGACCGTGCTGCCCAGCAGGCGCAAAGCCGCCTCGGAAGGTGAGCCCGGTTCGGCCGTACAGGCGATCAGGCGCCGGCCGGACGAGCCGGGGATGACGAGGTTCTCGAAGCTCAGGTCCGTCGTGCCGACCGGCGGGTGACGCAGCTGCTTCACTCCCGAGGTACGGGTGCGCACCGGACGGCGGGCCCAGCGGGAGGCGAACTCATCGCACTGAACGGCGAGTCGGCCGACCAGTTCGGTCAGCCTGCGGTCATCGGAGCTCGGGGGATCCCCAGCACACCTGACCTGCGGCGGAGTGGACGAGCGTCGTTGTCGCTCGCCGTCGGGGCGACTGATCCGAGGATCGATGCCAAGGCACAGGGGTCGTACAGGGGCCGTGACGGCGCAGCCGTGGCCGTCGGTCGACGAACAGCTCCGGCCGTTCGTGAACCTCGGTCCCAGTCGCGGGCGGTCTGCCGGGCAGTCAGTCCCCGGCCCGTACGAGCCCGCTCTCGTAGGCGAAGATCACTGCGTGGATACGGTCGCGGAGGCCGAGTTTGGTCAGGATCCGGCCGAGGTGGGTCTTCACGGTCGTCTCCCCGACGAAGAGGCGGTCGGCGATCTCGCCGTTGGCCAGTCCCCGGGCGACCAGGGCGAGGACTTCCCGTTCCCGCTCGGTGAGCGCGGCCAGGCGGCTGCGCTGTGCGGGTACGGCCGCGGGGGACTGCAGGACGAAGCGTTCGACCAGGCGCCGGGTGAGTGAGGGCGCCACCATGACCTCGCCCCGCAGCACCGCACGGACGGTCACCAGGATCTCCTCGGCGGGGGCGTCCTTGACGAGGAAGCCGTTCGCCCCGGCACGCAGGGCGGCGTAGGCGTACTCGTCGAGGTCGAAGGTGGTGACGACGAGGATCCGGGGCCCATGCGGCTGCGCGCAGAGGTGTTCGGTCGCGGCGAGCCCGTCCAGACCGGGCATGCGTACGTCCATCAGGACGAGGTCCGGTTCCAGGGCGGCCACGCCCGCGATCGCCGCGTCGCCGTCGGTGGCCTCGCCGACCACGGTGAGGTCGGGCTGGCTGTCGATGACCATGCGCAGTCCCATCCGGATCAGTTCCTGGTCGTCGCAGATCAGCACCCGGGACGAGGACGGGCTCCGGCCGGTCATGGCGTCGCCGTGGTGGGCTCGGGCTCGGTGGGGCGCAGGGTGGCGGCAACCCGGTAGCCCCCGTCGGGTGTGGGTCCGGCGTCGACGCTCCCGCCATACAGGGCGGTGCGTTCGCGCATGCCGTTGAGTCCGTGGCCGCAGGAGAGCAGTCGGGCGGGGTGCTCCGGGGCGGCTCCCGCTTCGGCTCCGGCCGAGTTCTCCACCCGGACGCGGACCAGCCGTCCGGGCCCCTCGGTACCGGTGTCGACCCGTATGTGGATCGTGGCGTTCGGCGGCGCGTGCTTGACGACGTTGGTGAGCGCCTCCTGCACGATGCGGTACGTCTGCACGGTGAGATCCGCCGGAAGGCCGCCCGGCTCTCCGCGAAGGTCCAGCCGGGCGCGCGTGCCGTTCGTGTTGAGGCGCCCGACCAGCCGCCGCAGATCCGCCGAGAGGGACTCGCGGGCCCCACCGCTATCGGGGCCGGGGCCGGGGCCGTCGGCTGAGGCGTCCGCGTCGGGGGTGCGCAGCACCTCCAGCAGCCGACGCAGTTCGTCCAGGGCCTCGCGGCCGGTCGCGCTGATCACACCGAGGGTGCGGTCGACGACCGTGGGGTCGGCGTGCCGCATCAGCCTGCCGCCCTCGGCGTTCAGCACCATCACGCTCACCCCGTGTGCGAGGACGTCGTGGATCTCGCGGGCGATGCGCGCCCGCTCCTCGGCGACGGCGACCCGGGCCAGGGCGATGCGCTCCGACTCGGCGAGCGCCACCCGTCGCTCGAACTCGGCGATATAGGCGCGCCGGGCCCGGACGTACTCGCCGAACACCCAGGCCCCGGCCAGCAGGAGCCCCACGGCCAGCGGGGTGAGCCAGGCACCGCGGGCACCCGGGCCCCCGTAGTCCCGCTGCCAGGCGGGGATCCACAGCACCACGCAGCCGACGGCACAGATCACCGTCGCCGCGGCGGCCCGGCGCAGGCCGCGCACCGTGAGGGTGGCCAGGACCGCGGCCAGGGCGACGGCGCCGCGTCCCGGTTCCTGTCCCCACACCTGCCCGAGAAACTGCACCCAGAATCCGGCCGTCACCAGGGCCGCGACCAGCACCGGCCGATGGCGGCGCCACAACAGGGGCAGTACCAGGGCGGCGTACACGCCCGTCTGTACCCAGACGGGCCGCCAGCCCGGCTGGGGGCGGATCACCGGGGGCACGGCAACCAGCACGACCAGCAGCAGGTCCGTCAGCCACGGATGTCCGCGCCGCAGGCGGGGCAGGGTCTCGATCAGCCGTCGCACCGCCTCACGCTACGGCCGGGGCCCGCTCCCCGGCATCGTCCTGGCGGGCGTCACGGGGTCCTCCCGCAGTCGTACGGACACCGGCCGGGGATACGACGTGCGGCCACCCGGGGCGTTTCCACCATGGCCGCCATGTCGATCACCACCGAGTTCCTCAGACGGCCCCTCATGACCGGTGCCGTGGCGGCCAGTTCACGACGACTGGCGTACGCGATGACCGAGGGCATCGGCCTGGAGCAGGCCCGGACCGTTGCCGAGCTGGGCCCGGGGACCGGGGTGTTCACCGACGCGATCCTCGCCCGGCTCGCCCCCGACGCACGGCTCGTCGCCGTCGAGCTCAACCCGGTGCTCGCCGCCCGGCTGACGGCCACCCGGCGCGACACCCGCCTGACCGTGGTGCAGGGGTCGGCGGCCGATCTGGCCGCCACGGTCGGCGAACCGGTCGACGCGGTGGTCTCCGGGCTGCCGTGGACCGTCATGCCGCAGAACCAGCGCGGGTACATCCTGGATGCCGTGACCGAAGTCCTCGCGCCCGGCGGCCGGTTCACCACCTTCGCCTATGTGCACGCGGCCTGGACCCCGCCCGCCCGTCGACTCACCGCCGAACTGGCCTGCCGTTTCGACCGGTTGGAACGCTCGAAGACGGTGTGGGCGAACCTGCCGCCCGCTTTCGTGCACCGGGCCACCCGGGGGCCATGACCGCGGACAGACCGGCGAGAGCGAGGAACACGACCGGGAAGGCCGAGGACCGCACCGAGGTGAGGTGAGGGGCAAGGTCGGGCTGCGGTCCTTGGCGTCCGACACGCCGCGACCCAGGTCCATGCGCACTTCGGTGGACGAACTCGGCCGTGGGTTCGAGTCCCACCCCCCCCCACCACTCGCCGCGTGAGGACAAACTTTCTGAGCTGCGGCTCTGTTGTTCCCTCGCGCGGGGGAGGGGGCAAGGCCTAGTCGGCGTCGCCGAAGCCGGCGATCGACAGGTGGGTGCCGCCGCGCAGATAGTGGCCGAGGGCGATGCCCGTCGTCGGCACGATGGCCTCCGGGATGGCGTCGGTGCCGGTCCAGCGGACCTGTACATGCTTGGCCGGTTCGGCGTTGACCGGCTCGCCGGTCCACTCGTGGGTGGCGAAGACGACGGTGAGGAAGCCGCCCGGTGCCTCGACACCCCAGGCGCCGTGGATGAGGTGGGCTACGCGCAGCGACTCCGGATCGACGACCAGCCCGGTCTCCTCCCGTAGTTCACGCACGGCCGTCCCGGTGACGGGCTCGCCGGGGTCGCTCTTGCCGGCCGGCAGGTCCCACAGACCGTTCCCGTACTTGGCGCCCGGGCCGCGCTGCAGGAGGACGACCCGGTCGTTCTCCTTGTCGTGGACGATGACGGCGGCCGCCAGCAGGGTCATCGATTCCACCGCGGGCCGCAGGGCCGGTGGCCTGCCGCCGGTGCGCCGGTCCGCCACGGGTCTCCCTTCGTAGACGGGCTCGTTCGGCATGCTAGGGGAGGGTCGTCCGGCCGCGGTGCGGAATCGGCCCCGACGGCCTGCGGACGCCGTCGGCCGCTACACCGAAATGCGGATTGACACGCACAAACCACCGCCCTTGAGTGGACGCCAGGCAGAACCGCAGGGGGAGACGTCATGCCTGGTCACAGCAACTCATCCGCGCCGCAGCCGCCGCTGCAACCACCACTGCCCGGAGTCCCGAACGACCGGCTCTGCCGTGAGTTACTGGGGGCGAGCGACGCCGCCGCCGACACCGGCGACCTGGCGACCGCCGCCGCCCATGCCCGTACCGCGGCGATGCTGGCCGCCTCCGCAGGGCTGGCGACCCACCTGCGGGCCGCCCAACTGCGCCAGGGACGCCTGGCCCTGCTGGCCGGGGACCGCGAGGCCGCCGCAGACTGGTTCCGGCAGGCCGGGTCGTCGGACGCGGGCCGGCCCCCACCGCGCCCATCGGACGACACCGTCCAGGCCGACCCCGGCCCCCGGCTCTGGGGGCGGCTGCGCAACACCTGGCGCGCCCCGGAACCGCAACGGTCTCCCGACCCGTCGACCGGGCCTGCCGCGGACCTCGCGCCGCACCTCGCGCCGCATCTCGCGCCACAGTTGGCGATCGCCCTGCTCGGCTCGCTCAGCGTCAGCGTCGACGGCGTCCCCGCGGAGGGCTGGAACGGCCACCGCACCCGCTCACTGCTCGCCTTCCTGGCCACCCACCGCGACCCCTGGCCGCACCGGGAGGCCCTGATGGACGCCTTCTGGCCGGACTCCGCCCCCGAGGCCGCCCGCAACAGCCTCGGTGTCGCACTGCACCAGCTGCGCCAGACCCTGCGCACCGCCACCGGCGACCCCGTGGTCGTCTTCCGCTGCGGCACCTACCGGCTCTGCCCGGGCCTCGGCCTGTGGCTGGACTGCGACGAGTTCGAGCTGCGGCTGCACACCGCCCGGGACGCGGAGGACCACGGCGACAAGACCGTCGCGGTGACGGACTACGAACAGGCGCTCGCCCTCTACCGGGGCGAGTTCCTCGCCGAATCCCCTTACGAGGAGTGGAGCGCCCTCTACCGGGAGCGGCTGCGCCTGGCCCACCTCGACGCCCTCGCCCGGCTCAGCGAACTGCACTTCACCACCGGACGCTACGTCCCCTGCGCCGAGCTCTGCCGCCGGCTGGTCGAGCTGGACCCGTGCCGGGAGAGCGCCCACCGCCGCCTGATGCGCTGCCTGAGCCGGATCGGCCAACCCCACCTGGCCATCCTCCAGTTCCGCTCCTGCGCCAAGGCCCTGCGGGCCGAACTCGGCATACCGCCACAGCGCGAGACGGCGGCACTGTACGACCGGCTCCGCGCCGACCTTCCGGTGTGAGCGCCGCTTAACGCGTGGCTTAACGCGCCGGGCCGCGCGATTAAGCGGTGCCGGGCGAGGCGGTTAAGCGGCGTCCGGAATAACCGGTGCCATGGCCGGTGGCACACCGCCGCCGAGCCGACCGCTCACGTCTCAGGGGAGACCAGCATGACCGGACAACCCGAACTCAACAATCCCGGCTTCGGAGTCGACGCCAGGAACATCCGGGTGAAGGACAACGATTCCACTCCGTCCAGCCTGATACTCACCGCCTCCCTGCCGATCACGGTCAGCGTGACCTTCGAGGCTCGCGGGTCCCTGCTGGGACTGATGGGCACGGTGCAGTACCGGGTGACCTACGCCTTCGCCTCGCTCTCGGGCACCAGCGACGTCACGAAGTCCGTCGACCGCCCGTTGATCACGGGTTCGCCGTCGCCCACGCAGGTGGTGCACAGCGGCACCGCCACCGAAGTGACTCTGCCGGTGGGCACGTTGGCGCCCGGGCTCTACCAGGTCTCGGCCCTGGTCCAGCTCCCCGGCGTCAACAGCGTCGGAGCGTTCACCACGCTGCCGGTGATCGAGGTCATCAAGTAGCCGTGACCGAAGAGCTGACCCGCATCGACGGCGTCGGTGCGTCCACCGCGCGCAGACTGGCCGCCGCCGGAATACGTACCTGCGCCGAGCTGTCGGCCGCATCCACGGACGAGGTGCTGGCCGCCGTGCACGACTTGCACGGCATGTCCGTGAACCGGGTCGAGCGATGGCGCAAGAACGCGGCGGAACTCGCTGCGGCGGAACCCGGGCCGGAGCCGGAGCCGGCCGACGAGGAGGAGTCAGTGACCTTCTTCCTGCGGGTCCGGCTCGACCAGGGCCGGGTCCGCGCGACGGAGATCCGCAGACTACGCACCGGCGAGACCCGGCACTGGCCCGAGTGGGACGCCCAGGCACTGCTGGCCTGCGTCCTGGGCCGGCCGGCCCCGCCGGAGGCCGACGCGCAGACGGAGCCGGAGCGAGAGCCGGAGCCGGAGGCAGCCGCAACCGCAGCTGCAGCCGGTGAGTCCGCGGCTCGCCCCGTGCCGCCGGCGTCCCCGACCGTCGTCCTCGCCGAGCCCCGGCTGTCGGTCGGGGACGGCGGCACCGTACGGGCGGGGGCGCCGTTCGCCTTGGACGTCACGCTCGAACTGCCGCCGTCGGGTGACCCGGAGCTGCGTTTTGCGTACTACGCGGCCGTCACCGAGACCCTGACCGGCGCCGGACGGCGGATGCTGACCGACGGCCGGGGCGTGGTGGCCGCCGGACACCCCGTCATCCGGCTGCCGTTGCCCGGCCTGCCGCCCGGCACCCACAGCCTGGGCGTCGCGGTCAGCCTCCGCGAACCCGGCGGGCTCCGCCCGAGCGCGCTGGCGGCCACGGTGAACGGGCTCGTGCTCAGCCTGTGACGGTGACGGTGACGGGCACCGGGCCACGCCTCACGCGGCCGAGCCCGAGTCCGGGCCCGCCTCGTCGTCCCAGGCGATGCCGATCTCCCGCAGCCAGCGGCTGTCCTCCGGCCTCGGCCCGGAGGGCATGGCCGACGGCTGCGGGACTGTCGGTGTGGCGGTCACGTCGGTCCGTACGATCGACAGGCCGCCCTTCCCTCCCGTATGGGTGACGCTCTCGTCGCCGCGCTCCAGTACCACCAGTTCGTACCGGGGCGGCCACTGCATCAGTATCCGGCGCCGGCAACTCGGGCAGAACCACTCCTCGGCGCCCGATGCCAACGTGTTGACCAGCTGCATTTCATGGGTCGTGCTCATGGCATCTCTCCGTACCGGCACGGAACAGGGAAAGGGGGATCGGGGACCGGATCGGCCGCGAGGTGGAGCGGCCGTACGCCCGTATCCGGTTCATGCCCATTGCACGCTGATCGCCAATCGGCTTTCCGCGGATCGCTGGGGTCGGGCCGATGGCGTCGCCGCCTCGCGGGTCAGAGGAAGGCCGCCAGGCCGTCCAGGAGCCGGTCCACGTCGTCGGTGGTGTTGTAGGGGGCCAGGCCCGCTCTCAGGGCGGGGTCTTCGAGCTTCAGCGCGGTGAAGGGCTCGTGCGCGTAGAACGATCCCGCGGGTGCCACCACGTCGCGCGCGGCCAGGTGTGTCTGGGCCTCGCGGGCGTCGCGGCCCGCGAAGGTCATCAGGAGGGTCGGGGTGCGGTCGGGAGCCTTCGAGTGCAGGGTGACGGCGTCGCCCAGGGCATCGAGGCCCTCCTGGAGCCTCGTCCGCAGCGACTGCTCGTGCTCGTGCAGGGAGGTCAGGGACCGCGTCAGGCGCTCCCTGCGTGAGGTCTGCGTGGCGGACGTACCGGGGTCCATCGTGGCGAGGAAGTCGACGGCCGCGGTGGCGCCGGCAAGGATCTCGTAGGGGAGCGTGCCGAACTCGAAGCGTTCGGGGACGGTGTCCGGGGAGGGCAGGAGCTTGTCCGGGCGCAGGGTTTCGAGGAGTTCGGGGGCTGCCGCGAGCACTCCGCAGTGCGGTCCGAGGAACTTGTACGGCGAGCAGACGAACAGGTCGACCCCGAGGGCGGGTACGTCCACGAGGTGGTGCGCGGCGTAGTGGACGCCGTCGGCGTACACCAGGGCGCCGGCCTCGTGAGCCCGGTCGGCGATGGCGCGGAGGGGCGGCTTGGTGCCCAGCACGTTGGAGGCGGCCGTGACCGCGACCAGCCGGGTCCGGGGGGAGAGGGCCCGCTCGTACGAGTCGAGGTCCAGCTGTGTGGTGTCGGCGTCGATCTCGATCCAGCGGACGGTCACTCCGGCGCGCTCGGCCGCCTGGATCCAGGGGCGGACGTTGGCGTCGTGGTCCAGGCGGCTGAGGACGATCTCGTCGCCGGCCGTCCAGGTCTTGGCCAGGTGGCGTGAGAAGTCGTAGGTGAGCTGGGTGGCGCTGCGGCCGTGGACGACGCCGTTCGCGGGCATGCGGAGCAGGTCGGCGTAGGCGGTCCGGAAGTCCTTGACCGCGCGTTCGGCGTTGAGCTCGGACGGGCTGACGGTTCCCCGGTTGGACAGGGGGCCGGTCAGCGTCGCGGCGATGGCGTCGGCGACGGGGCGGGGGGTCTGTGTTCCGCCCGGACCGTCGAAGTAGGCGAGGCCGGTGGCGAGGGAGGGGAAGTGGGCCCGCAGGGCGGTGGGATCGAGAGCCATGGTCTCGGCTTTCTGTCGGGCGGAGCGCCGGGCGTCGGGGTGCCTTTACTCTGACGTCGACCTCGTGACACGTAAAGCGATGGATTCCGAAGCGAAAGTTCATGAACCGTGAAGTCCCAGCCGGATCTGAAGCTCCTGGCCACCTTCCTGGCCGTGGTGCGCCGGGGTTCGATGACCGAGGCCGCGGCCGAACTCGGCTATGTGCCGTCGGCGGTGTCCCAGCACATCGCCGCGCTGGAACGCGACCTGGCCGTCGAACTGATCGTCCGCCGCCCCGGCAGCCGGCTGATCCTCACCGCGGCCGGCCGCTCCCTCGCCCAGGCGACCGAGACGCTCTTCGACGCGACCGCGCGGTTCCGGGACGCCGTGAGCGGCATCGCGGACCGCGAGATCGCCGAACTGCGCGTCGGGACCTACCCCAGCGCCGTGAGCCACCTGTTCCCGCAGGTCCTGTCCACGCTCAGGGCCCGCCGCCCGGGGCCGCTCATCCGTCTCGTCGTCGTGGAGACGGACGAGGGGCTGCCGAGGGTGCGGTCGGGGGACCTGGACCTGCTCGTCGCCTACCGCTACCTGCCCGAGGACCCGCCGGCCCCGTCCGAGGCGTTGACGATCACCGTGCTGGGGCGCGAACCGCTGGTCCTGGTCACGGGGGCGGAGCCGGGACGCCGCCGCCCGGTGGAGCTGGCCGCCTGCCTGGAACGTGAGTGGGTGTCGGGCCACGCGCACAACCCCGACCGGCGGCTGCTCGCCCGCTGGGCCGGGGAACTCGGGATCGCGCCCGAAGTGACCCTGGAGACCGAGGACCTGCACAGCATGCTGGCCATGATCCGGGCCGGTCTCGCGGTGGGCCTGATCCCGGCCACCCTCCTCGGCGCGGGGCACGACGCCGGAGTCGAGAGGGTGCTGCTGCCGCCCGGGGGCACGCCGCTCCACCGGGAGATCCTCGCCGTCAGCAGACCCGGCCCCCGTCCTCCGGCCGTCGACGAGCTGGTCACGCTCCTGACCGGCGCGGTGGAGAGCGCGGTCGTCAGGGGGTTCTCACACTTCGGTGATCAGATCTGTGGATCGGAGTAGTCGGCTGTGGACATGACGCTTCGAAGGATTTCCGCCGTGGACGCGGACAGCGGGTTCCGGCATGTCGTATCCGGATTCTCGGGTGAACGCGGCGGTGTGGAGAGTGAGTGCTTTCTCGGCCGGGAGTGGGAGGTCCTGGAGCAGGTCCTGCTGGCTCAGGGGCCCGAGGAGATCAGCGGACTTCCGCTCACCATGGGCGACCTCCTCGGCGACGACGACCTCGGCACCGCCTGCTTCTACCTCCCGCCGGACGAGGTGGCGGTCGCAGCCCGGTTCCTGGCCGCCGTCGACGTCGAACGGTCCGTCGCCGACCACGCCGACGAGATCGCGAGGACGTTTCGCCACGGTGATGTCCCGGCCGGCTACCCGGATGTCCTCGCCCGTTTCCTGGAGAAGATCCGTGATCTCTACACCGCGGCCGATCGGGCAGGTGAGGGCGTTGCCAAACTCGTCCAGGGCTGAGAGCCGCCGCCCCCCGGCCACTCCAAGGGTCGGCGTTGGTCGGCAAGACCCCGTACCCACCGGCGGCAGACGAACCGGCGTTTCGACCCGGCCATGTGTCCGCCGGTGAGCGTGACTACGGCGTCCTGGGCCGGGCTGTGGCCGCTGTCCATGCGTCTGTCCATGCGTCGGGCTGCTGAACGCCGAAGGGTTGTGCGGCCTTGACGCTCCGAGGAAGCATCAGCGCCGAGTCCGCGTGGAGGGTGATGCGCACCGGCGTGAGTTCCTCGGCATCGAGCGGCGATTCCCCGGTACCGGGATTCCGGGCATAGCGCGGATGGGCGCCTCCGCTGATCTGCCAGCGCATACGGTGACCGGCGGCGAAGCGGTGGGCGGTGGCGCTCATCGGTACGGTGACCTGCGAAGGTGCCTGCCCAACCGTCCGCAGCCGAGCGAGCCCGTCGCAGATGTTGGTGGAACGTCCTTGTGCGTCCACGTCGCACAGGCGGGTGAAGACGTCGGCGTGTCCGGTGTCCGTGGCGATGCTCAGCCGCGCGGAGACCGGGCCGAGGATGTCCACGGGCTCGGTCAGCGGCGGACCGGTGAACGTCAGAACGTCCTCGCGGGCCTCCAGCGCGCTGTTGTCACGAGGTCCGGCAGCCGGGGAGAGCAGCGGGCCGCCGAGCGACGGGGTGGGGGCCGCCGGGTCGTAGCGGAAGGACGCCAGCGGTGCGGAGTCCGTGGCGGGCTGCTGGGTGAGGTACCCGCCCGGGGCGGGGAACCATGGTGCGGCGGCCGGGGACAGCGGCCAGTCGTCGAGGTCCCGCCACGCGTCCTCGCCACCGACGTGGACACGCACTGCGGTGGGGCGCAGGCCGGAAGAGTCCGCACACAGGTGCGCACGCAGCCAGGCGAGGCTCTCGGCGAACACCTCGGGCCAGCCCCGTTGGAGCGCGGAGGTGTGTGTCCAGGGGCCGACGAGCAGGGCGGTCTCGCATCCGGCCCGACGCAGCCGGCCGTACTGTTCGAAGGTCTGGTCGGCCAGCGCATCGTGCCACCCGGTGATCAGACCGGTGGGCACGCTCAGCCGCTCCGCCGCCCTTCCCTTGGACGCGCCGTCCCAGTACGGGTCGTCGGCATCCGGGTGTGTCATCACGTCGTCCAGCCAGGGCACTTCGCGCCCGAGGGCTGACATGTGCGCCCCGCGCAGGGGCTGCGCGGTAATGATTCCGCGCAGTCGGCGCCGCAGGCGCAGCGTCGCCCTCACGAACGATGCCGTCCCCCGGTGCTGGTACGTCATGCCGACGCCGACGAGCAGGGCGTTCTCCAGGTGAAGCGCACCGTCCGTGTGGAACAGGGCGTAGGGATCGTGCAGACCCACCTGCACCACCATCGCCTTCAGCTCGGGCGGCGGGTCCAGAGCGAGCGCCCACTGCACATAACCCAGGTAGCTGGGGCCGACCGTGCCCAGCGTGCCGTTGAACCAGGGCTGCTCTCTCAGCCAGGACACCGTGGCCTGACCGTCGGCGGCCTCGTTGCGCCACAGATCGAAGCGACCGCCGGAGCCGCCGGTACCGCGGCAGCTCTGCAGGACGACGTGGAAACCCTGTTCGGCGAAGAGCATGCCGTACATGGGCGACCACGGCAGGCCCCGGCCGTACGGCGAGCGCACGACAAGGGTGGGGAAGTCGCCCTCCGCGCGAGGAAAGTAGTGATCCGTGATCAACGGACTGCCGTCGGCGGCCGGCGCCACCAGCCCGGATTCCCACCCGGCTTCGTGCCGCCTGGCCGGGAGATCGCGCCAGATCGCTCTCATCAGCCGCGAGGACCACGGCGGCTTCCCGGAAGGCGGCGTCCAGGCCGGGTTCGACGTGGCGTGGTGCGTGGGCGATGCCATCATTCCCCTCCGCTATTCTCGTACGGCGTACGAGAATGGCGGATGCTTGGATGACTCTCGCAAGGACCGCAGCGAGGGCTGCAGCGAGGGCCGTAGCAAGGGCTGTAGCGAGGAGAAGGGGACTGCGAAGATCGTGACCCGTGACGGAGCGTCCGGCGCCAGGGGCGTCGACCCCCAACAGCTCTGGCTGGGGCCCGCAGGACCCCGCAGAGGGCGCAGGCCCGCCTTCAGCCGTGAGGCGATCACGGTGGCGGCCGTCGCCCTGGCGGATGCCGAAGGGCTTGAGGCGGTCACCATGCGGCGGGTCGCCTCACAGGTCGGAGCCGGTGTGATGTCGCTCTACAGCTACGCCCCCGACAAGGAGACCCTGCTGGAGCTGATGGTCGACCACGTCAGCGGCGAACTCCCGACGACGGACGCGCCCACCGGCGACTGGCGTGCCGACCTCAAGACCATCGCCCGTCTCCAGCGTGCCCTGATGCTGCGTCACCCCTGGCTGCCCGGCGCCCTGTCCACCCGTCGGACACCCGGCCCCAACACCCTGGCCTTCCTGGAACGAGCACTTGCCGCGCTGCGGCCCACCGGGCTGGACGGCGCGGCGAACCTGGAGGTCTTCGCCCAGCTCACCGCGTTCGTAGCAGGGCACGTCAGCTACGAGATCACGCAGGCCGCAGCCGCGCAGTCACCCGACCGGGCCGCAGCCGAGGCCCGCTATCTGGCCGCCGTCGCATCGGACGGCCACCATCCGGAGCTGGCCGCAGCCCTCGCCTCGCCCGGGCGCCCCCTCACCCCCGAAGCCACGTTCGACCGCTTCCTCGGCCGCCTGGTCGACGGCCTCGACTCCGGCTGATCCGGGGTGCACACCACCGGCCCCGCCCGGGACTTCACCGCCCGAGGCACCTCCGACATGCGAAAGAAGCCCCGATGCCGGACATGACGCGCCCGGAGCGCGAACGGCGACCGCCCGTCGCGCTCGTGGTGCTGACGGGCTGTGCGTTCTTGCTGGTCGCCGGGGCGGTCCTCGCGGCACCACTCGGGCTCTTCGGGTTCTTCGGGCTCTTCGGGTTCAAGGACAACGCGCTGCCGAAGTCCTCGCCGGAGAAACACGGGATCCCCGGCGCCGCGCTCCAGAAGACCTTCCGGACCGCCGTGCCGGCCGCAGCCCGGGACGCCTCCTACCTGGTGGTCCCGGGCGACGGCAGCGCGGACAGCGGCCAGGACATCTACCTGCGCTTCCGCACCACCCCCGCAGGCCTCAAGGAGTTCCTGACCTCCCTGCACAAGACCACCGGGGACCTGGCGGCCGGTGACGCCGTCCTGGACCAGGACGACATCGACTCCGTCGGGCTGCCCTGGAAGATCGAGGCCAAGGGGCACCACATCGCCGGCCTCTACGCGGACATCCCCGAACCGGGCGACACGGTCGGCACGGGCCTTGTCACCGTCGACGAGACCGACACCTCCGCGCCCCTGGTCTACGCCCATGTGACCGTCTAGCCCGGATTCCGCGGCCGGCGGGGCGGCAAGGTGACGGCAAGGTTCCGGCAAGACTCCCTGGCCATCGTCGTCATGTGCCCCGAGGCGACCCCGCCGGCCACCGGCGTGGAAGGTCCCGACGGCGCACGTCATCGCGCATCCGTGCGAGGGACGTGGGACGAAGGAGAGGGAATCGATGCGAACGACACGACGGGCAAGCCTGGCTTCGTTGGCGGCAGTGGCGGCGCTCGCCGTCCCGGCGCTGGTCGTGGGTAGCCCAGGAACGGCGTCGGCCCAGGTTGCGCCGAAGACGGTTGCCGCCGAAGTCGCGTGTACCGGCTTCACCAACGTGAGTGTCGGCGGCGGTTGGTACCTCCACGTGCCGTCGGCGGGCTCGGGAAACTACAACTGCGTCGTGGCCCGGGGGATGAACAGCCTTCCCGTACTGGTCGTGCAGGAGAGCCTGAACGCCTGCTTCGGCCAGAACATCGCGGAGGACCGGGACTTCGGCCCCGCCACCGAGCAGGCGGTGAAGAACGCCCAGACGAAGATCAACAAGGACTGGGGTTCCCACGTGCTGGACGTGGACGGCCGTTTCGGCCCCATAACCAGCTCCTACTTCTACTTCCAGGCGTACGATTACTCCAACGGCCAGAACGGCAGGCACACGGGCGTCTGCTACTCGCGATAGCCCATGACGTGTCCGCACGGCGGCCCGCCGTGCGGACACGCTGCCTGTCGTACGCAGGCCGAGGGCCGACCCGGTCGATCCCGAACTGGTCCACGCGGAGGCCCCGGCCGGTCAGGGGCCGGCCGGCACGCCGAGGCGGCGGAGCCGGGCGCGGACGCCGTCCGAGTCCGGGACGCCGAGCTCGTCGAGGATGTCCGCCGCGCGCCGGGCGGCCCGCCGTGCCGCCGGGGTCTCGCCGGCGGCCCGGTGGCTCTCGCTGAGGTGGGCCAGCACGTCGGCCTCGAAGTATCGGTCCCCGAGACCGTGGAACAGCGCGACGGCGTTGCCGTAGCAGTCCGCGGCCCGGCGGTGGTCGCCGAGGTGCTGGTGGGCGTAGCCGAGGCTGTCCCAGGTGTCCGCCTGCCCGTCGCGGACGCCGAGTTCGGTGAAGAGCTCCAGCGCCTGCCCGCAGAACACCAGGCACTGGCGGTGGTCGCCGAGCTGTGCGTGGTACCAGCCGACCGAGTTCAGGGCCCGGGCCTGCCCGGTCCGATGGCCCAGGGAGGTGTACTGGGCAAGGGCCTCCTCGGCACAGGCCAGCGCTTCGGGGTAGGCGTCCCGCCGGGCGTGCAGGCGGGCCAGGTCGAGGTGGGTGTGGGCCAGCTCGGTACGGTCGCCGAGGGCCTTGTGCAGATCCAGGGCGCGGGTGAGGTGGGTGAGCGCGTCGTCCAGCCGCGTCAGGCGGGTGCAGGCACGGCCGAGGCCGCTGTGGGCGTCGGCCTCCCCGGCCGCGTCGGCCGAGCGCAGGGCGGCGGCCAGCGCGGCCTCCTGGGCCGTGGCCCAGTCGGACCAGTGGCCGCGCCGCTGCAGGAACGTGGTCAGGGCGCGGGTGAGCTGCCAGATCGGGGCACCCGGTGCCCGCGTGGTGGTGCCCCACCGGTGCACCACCGCGAGGAGCACGGGGTGCTCGGCGGTGAACCAGGAAAGGGCTGCTCCGTGGTCCGCGGCGTGCTCGGGGGAGACGCCGGGGACCACGGGCGGCAGCGCGATCGGGTCGCGATGCGGGTCCAGCATGCGGTCGGCGGCGTGGGCGGAGTGCAGGTAGTGGCCGAACACGCGGTCCTCGGCCGCTCGCGTCTCGTCGGCTCCTCGCGTCTCGTCGGCTCCTCGCGTCTCGTCGGCGGCGGGTGCGTCGCCGTCGGCGGATGCGTCGGCGGTGTGTGCGGTGCCGGCGAGTTCGGCCGCGTACATCCGCAGCAGGTCGTGGAGTACGTATCTGCCGCGCGAGTACTCTGTGACCAGGTGGCTGTCGGCCAGCACCGTCAGCAGCCGGCCGGCGTGCTCGACGGGGAGCCCGGCCAGGCTCGCGGCGGCGGCCACGCTGATGTCCGGGCCGGGGTGCACGCCGAGCAGCCGGAACATCCGGGCGGCCTGCGGGCTCAGGGCGCCGTACGACCAGGAGAACACGGCCCGGATGTCCGCCCGCGCGTCCTCGTCGCCGAAGCTGTCCAGCCCGTCGGGGGAGTGCTGGGCGTCCCGGAGTTCGGCGGCGAGCCGGGCCAGGCCGAGCCGCGGCTCGATCGCCGCGCGGGCCGCCACGATCACCAGGGCCAGCGGCAGCCGCGCGCAGCGGCTCACGATCTCGTCCACCGCCAGTGGTTCGGACATCACGCGCCCGGCCCCCAGCCGGCGCGCGAGCAGTCGCCGGCACTCCGCGGCGGGCAGTACGTCCAGGGCAAGGCTCCGGGCGCCTTCCAGGGCGATCAGGCCGGAGAGCCGGTTCCGGCTGGTCACCAGGGTGAAGCAGCCTGGACTGCCGGGCAGGAACGCCCGCACCTGTTCGGCGTCGCGGGCGTTGTCGAGCATCACCAGCATCCGCCGTCCCGCCAGCATGCCGCGGTACAGGGCGGTCTGCGCGTCCAGGCTCACCGGCATGTGCTGGGGGAGCACGCCCAATGCCTCCAGCAGCCGGGGCAGTGCTTCCGCCGGGGGCACGGGTGGCCGCGAAGGCTCGAAACCACGGAGGTTCAGGTAGACCTGGCCGTCCTCGAACCAGTCGGCCACCCGGTGCGCCCAGTGGACGGCCACAGCTGTCTTCCCGACGCCCGCGGTTCCGGAGAGGGTCGAGACCACCGCCACCGCGGGGGCGCCGATGCCCTCCGCGAGGATGCTGTCGAGCCGGGCCAGCTCCTCCTCCCGGCCGGTGAAACCCGGTACGTCCAGGGGCAGACGTGCCAGGACCGGCGTGGACCGCCGCCGTGCCCGAGGCGGCGGTTCCTCGGCCTCGGCCGGCTTCGAGGCACCCTGCAGGATCGCCTGGTGGAGCCGCCGGAGCTCGGTCCCCGGATCGGCGCCCAGCTCCTCGGCCAGCCGTTTGCGGGTCTCGGCGAAGCACTCCAGGGCCTCGGAACCGCGTCCCGCCTCGTACAGCGCCCGCATCAGCACGGCCACCAGCGGTTCCACGAGCGGGTTTTCGCCGATCAGCTCGGGCACCCGGCCGATCACCACCGCGTGGTTGCCCACCGCCGTCTCCGCGTCGGCCCACGCCGTGACCGCGTCCAGCCGCTGCCGCTGCCAGGTGTCGCGCATCCGCGACACCCACTCCCCGGACAGTCCCGCGAGCGGCTCCCCGCTCCACAGGTCCAGAGCCTCACGGAGCATCGTCACCTGCCCGGCGCCGCCCCGGCCGGCTCTGCGGGCGTCGGCGACCAGGCGGTGGAACCGGTGGAGGTCCACTTCCTCCGCGTCGGTGTCCAGCACGTACCCACCGCCCCGCCGAAGCAGGCCTGGCGTGCGAGCGGCTCCGGTGGCTGCCAACACCCGCCGGATGCGGGCCACATGCGCGTACAGCGCCTGCCGCGCGCCCTCCGGCGGATCCTCACCCCACACCCGTCTCATCAGGGTCTCGAGCGGCACGGCCCGGCCGGCGTCCACCGCGAGCGCCGCCAGCACGCTCCGCCGCTGCGGAGGACCCACGTCGACGAGGCCGCTGCCCACCAGCTCGACGGGCCCGAGAAGTCTGAACGTCACCACGACAACCCCCGGCGATCGGACGCGCACACCGTCCGCACTCTCGCCTGGCCGGTCAGCCCTTTCACCGGCGTCGTCCTGTCGACACCTCCCAGGCACCAGGCCCACCAGACGCTACGCGCGCGCAAGAGAGACCGACAAGGCTCCGGCCAGCCAGGTCTTCTCCGGCGCCGGGCAGGTGCTCTCCGGCGTCGGGCAGGGCCACGGCCGTCGGACCGGCGCCGGCCGCACCGGAAAATCGGCGGCGGCAGGCGGCGACTTCGTCGAGGATCTCGTCTGCGGTCTTCGCTCCACGTCTTGATCCAGGTGCGGGGATCCGTCGGAAGGACCCGGAGGGCGCGGCCCGTGCGGCCGGGCATCGGGCGGTCCGCTTCGGAGCGGGGCCGGGTGGCGTGTTCTGTTCTTCCGGGGCCCGAGTGGGGGTGCGGGGCGGGTGCACCGGTGGCGATCCGGACAGGCGTGCCCGTCGGCATGAGTGTGACGAGAGACCGAGGAATGAGCTGTGGCGAGAGAACGAGTGACGGTGTGCGTGCCGCCGTGCGACCCGGGGGACGTGGTCCGGGCCATCGGCGCGGCGATGGCGCCGTTCGACTACAACCGTGATGTCGGAGTCGGCGGTCCGGACGTCGAGACCTGGTGGGACTACTGGCAGATCGACGGCGGGGGCTGCGAGTTCCTGGTCGTCCCGGGGCACGAGGACGACCCGCGCCTTGTCCGGGGTGCCAAGGCCCTGTCCGGAGAGCCGCGCAACGTTCCGCCGGGACTGTGCGACGGCGGCCCGCGCGCACTGCTGGATCTCGAAACACCGCGGGTGCGGGCGGCCGCCGAGGCCCGCCATGCCTTGGAAGCGTGGCAGGACTTCGCCAAGGCCTACCCTCCCGCCCGCGCGGCGGGTGAGTTCTGGGCTCGGCACTACACCGATCCCGAGAACTACCCGCGTGCCCGGGCACTGGAGGACTACCGCACGCAGCCGGCCATCGCGGCGCTCCTGGACACTCCGGAGCTGGAGGAGCTCGTGGGCGACGATCCGGTCGCCCACCTGGGTGGCGACCTCGAAGCCCTGGTGCGCCACACCGTGGACGCCGTCCTGCCCTCGAACGCCCTGCTGACCCTGGACGGACGCTGGCTGGACGTCGCGAACGCCGAGCGGCGCCACTACTTCACCGAGTACCTCGACGCCCTTCCGGGCGACGTGTACGCCGTGCGCGTGCTCTACCACGGATGAGGCCCGCGCCCGTGATGAGGCTTCTTCGCTTAGTTTCGGCGCCGCTTGACAAAACGGGACGCTGTTCCGGATAGTAATCGGGACAGTGTTCCGTTTCGTCGGCCGTGGCCGGGCTCGCCCGGTCGCCGACGCGCGGGACGCAGAAGGGAACCGCTCACCATGAGTGCATTCACCGACATCGCCGACATCACTGACGCCACCGACATCTTCGGCCCACCCGCTCCCGTGCTGTCGTACAGCCCGGTGACGCTGTCCGTGCCCGGACGGCCCGTGGAGCTCCAGGTCCGGGTCTCCGTGCCCGCGACCGGGACCGGCCTGCCTGTCATCCTGTTCTCGCACGGCCACGGCGGCTCCAACAACCTCTCCTCGCTGAACGGCTACGCGCCCCTCGCCAACCTCTGGGCGGCAGCCGGATTCACCGTCGTGCAGCCCACCCACCTCAGCTCCCGGACCCTGAGCCGACGACTCGCCGGTGCCCCCGGAGGCCCCTTCTTCTGGCGCTCGCGCGCCGAGGACATGAGCCATGTCCTGGACCGGCTCGACGAGATCCAGAACGCCGTGCCGGGGCTCGCCGGGCGCCTCGACCACGACCGGATCGCGGTCGCCGGGCACTCCCTCGGCGGACACACCGCGAGCCTGCTGCTGGGTGCCCGGACCACCGACCCCGACACCGGGACGGACGTGGACCTGAGCGAGCCCCGGATCAAGGCGGGCGTGCTGCTCGCCGCACCCGGCAGAGGCGGCGACATCCTCAACGGACCGATGGCCGACAAGGTGCCGTTCTTCCACGCCACAGACTTCTCCACGATGACCACGCCCACCCTGGTCGTCGTCGGCGACAAGGACGACTCCCGGCACTTCACCGACATCGGCCCCGACTGGCATGCCGACCCCTACCGCCTCGCCCCCACCCCCAAGACCCTGCTCACCCTGTTCGGCGCCGAGCACCTGCTCGGCGGCATCTCCGGATACGACGCCGACGAGACCACCGACGAGAACCCCGGGCGCGTCGCCGCCCTCGGCCACCTCACCGCGGCCTACCTGCGCAGTCAGTTCCTGCCCGACCGCCACGCCTGGCAGGCGGCGTGCGAGGCGCTGACGACCGGGACCGCCCCGACCGGACGAGTCGAGTGCAAGTAGGCCATGCGGGGAGAGGTGGCGGGATTGGCTGACGTAATTGACGCATTGTCAAATATCGTTGTGAGAAAGGTCATTGTCGGTCACATCATGGCAATGGAAGGGCGTACGCGGTCCATTCCCGCGGTGTAGCTTCTACCCGTCAGTAGAGGCTTGAGCAACGGGGGACGCGTGGTTGCCTCTCCGCATACCGAGAAGTTCGCCGCCCGCCTTCGGATGCTGAAGGACCGCAGCGGCCGGGGGTACGACCGCCTCGGCAAGGAAGCGGGCGTCAGCGGTTCCAGTCTGCATCGCTACTGCTCCGGTCTCAGCGTCCCGGCCGACTACCGGGTGGTGCATGCCTTCGCCAAGGTGTGCGGCGCCAGTGCGGAGGAGCTTCGCGAACTCCACCGGCTGTGGGCACTGGCGGACACCGACCGGGATGCGCCGGCCGCGGCCGCCGAAGCGAGCCCAAAGCCGGAGGCGGAACGGGAGCCGAAACCGGAGCCGGAGCCGGAGCCGAAGTCTGAGCCGAAGTCTCAGTCGGCGCCGGCGCCGGCGTCGGAGTCGGGCGAACCTGCCGGGCCCGTGCCGACGGGTGCCATACCGGATGACGTCACCCCGCCGGAGACCAGGACCAGGAGGCCGCAGCGGTTCCGGGTGCCGGAAAGGCCGTCCCCCCGTTTCGCGGTCCTGGCCGCGGTGGTCGCGGTCGTGCTGGTGGCCGGCTTCGTCTGGCTGCCCGGCAGCAGCTCCGACGATGCCGCGCCGGCGGCCGGCGGCAGACTGCTGGACTCCACGGCGTGCAGGACCGTGAGCATGGGGCAGCACGACGCCTGCGTGCGCGAGGTCCAGACCCTGCTGGCGCGGGCGAAGGGCAAGCTCGCCGTCGACGGCGACTTCGGGCCGGAGACCCTGCGCAGAGTGACCGCGTTCCAGGTGCTGGCAGGTCTGCCGGCCACCAACGTGGTCGACGACGCCACCAAGAAGGCGCTCTACGAGCACAAGGTGAGCATGACGACCTGGGCGCCGGCCAGGGTGGCGAAGCGGATCCGTGAGGTGTTCGTCGAGGATCCCGGCACCGCCGTCGCCGTCGCCCGTTGCGCGTCGTTCCTCGACCCGCTGTACGTGCTCCCGAACACCAACGGCAGTCGCAACTGGGGCGTGTTCCAGATCTCCGACGCCCGGCTGCAGGACCTCGACGGCACACCGCTGCGGGCGTTCGACCCGGACTGGAACATCAGGGCGGCCCACCGGCTGTGGAGCGTCCGGCACGACTTCCACGACTGGCCCTCCTGCGAGGCGGCGCTGGAGAGCACACCGCAGAGCACGCCGAAGGCCACAGCGAAGAAATGAAGCCCGGAGCTCCGGGTACCGAAGCGGCGGTACCCGGAGCTCCGCTCCCCGTCAGCGGCGTCAGACCGTGCCGTCCTCCCACCACCAGTCACGGCCGAGGTCGGCCCTGCTGTCGACGTGCTGGTGGTCGACGGTGTACGTCTCCAGCCCGGAGAACCCGCAGGTCTCGGCCTTCTGGTAGACGGTCTTGGTGGCCACCCCGGGCACGTCGAGGTCGGCCGCGGTGCCGTACAGGTGCATGCTGTCGCTGGCGCCGCCGATCTCGGCGTTGTGCGCGATGCTGCGGAAGCCGGAGTTGACCGTGATCGGCTTGTCGCCCAGCTTCTTGCGCAGCGCCTCCAGCTTGTACATGCAGCGCCGGACGTTCTCCTTCACCTGTGACGCGCTGAGCTTGCCGCCGTTGAAGGTGCCGTCCGTCTGGTTGTAGAACTCGGTCCAGTTGAAGTGGAGCGTGGAGCCGTCCGACTGCTCCAGCGCGTTCAGCTTCGCCTGGGTGTTGGGGCCGACACTGGCGTCGGCGGTGAGGCCGTACGCGGCCTGGAACCGGCGTACGGCCGCCGCCGTACCGGAGCCGAAGTCCCCGTCGATGCTCACCCGGCTGTGGCTCGCGCTGTCCGCGGCCCAGCCCGCGATCCGGATCTGCAGTTCGGTCACGTCGGCGCCGGTGGCGCCCTGTTCCAGGGTGCGCGACCAGGAATAGGCCTGTGCGGTGCCCGAGAACAGCAGCTGGCCGAAGGCTATGCCGGCGCCGGCGGCCAGCGTGCCACGCAGCATGGTGCGGCGGTCCAGGGGACGGGAGGAGGAGGTCATGGTCGTCCTTTCGAGCTTTTCAGGAGGTCAGTAGGCGATCTGGAACGTCACGTTCTGCGCGTCGGTGTCGTAGGCGTGCACGCGCACGACGAAGTGGGTGCCGTCCAGGACGTCGGTGGCGACGGTTCCCCACTCGGTACCGTGCGTGGTGTACGCGTCGCCGTTGTTGCACTTGCTGGTGTGGTCGACGAACACCACGCAGGCGTCCAGGTACACCCCGGGCTCGTCCGTGATGAGCCGCAGGTTGATGTCGTTGCACCGCGACGACGTGGTGTAGGTGCCGTACTCCTTGGCGGCCGCCTGGTAGTGGTACGTCAGGGTCTTCGCGCCGCCGTAGCAGCTGGTGGCGGCGGCCGAGGCGGTCGACGTCTGCGCGGCGGCGGGCGCGACGCCCACGCCCAGCAGCGCGGCCGCGGTGCACAGAACCGAGGCGAACGCCCTGTTTCTGGTCATGGTGGTCTCCGTTCGGGCGAGGGGGTCAGAAAGCGATCTGGATGGTGGCGGAACTGCCTTCCAGGTCCACGCCGTTGGGCACGGTGAACCTGGTCCCGTCCAGGACGTCGGTGGCGATGGTCGTCCAGCTCCAGCCGACCTTGGTCCAGCGGTTGCAGACGCCGGTCTTCGCGAACTTCACGCAGGCGACGACGTACTCCGCGTCGCCGCCGACGACGCGCATGTTGATGTCGTTGCAGCGGCTCGTGGTCAGGTACGGGCCGAAGTCGAGCACCTCCCCGTAGTGCACCGTGACCGCTCCGCCGTAACAGCTCGTGGCGGCGGCAGTTGCGGTGGTGGTGGCAGCGGCGGTGGCGGCCGAGGCGGGTGCCGGGACGGTGAAGCCCAGGGTGACGAGCAGGGCGACGAGGGACGCGCGGGCGAACCGGGCGGTCATGGGGATTCTCCTCGGTACGACGACGGTGGCGGCCGGGATCACCGGTTGGCCAGCCGGTCCAGGTCGGCCTGGGTGCCGTTGAACACGTCCGCCGTCGCCGGGGCCTTGATGCCCGGGAACAGCGCGGCGTCGGTGTACTGCCACATCGCCCAGGTCGTCGAGCCGGCCGGCAGCGGGGGCTGGGTGATCGACTGCCGGTAGTCGGCGAGTTGCAGCGGATACCGGGCGAAGGCGGTGGTCGAACCCAGGCAGTCGTCCAGGAAGGACTTCTGGGTGTAGATGATCGGGACGCGGCCGAAGGCCGCCTCCACCTTGTCGAGCCAGGCCTTGGCGTCGGCCACCGTGCCGTAGGTGGGGCAGCGTCCGGTGCCGTCGTCCATACGCTCCAGGTCGAACACCGGCGGCAGGTCGCCGGCGCGCTGCCCGGTGTAGCCGGTCGCCTTCACCGCGGCGATGAACCGGTCGGCCTGCGCGGCGCCCGTGTCGGCCGCGGTCCCCGTGTAGAAGTGGTAGGGCGCGACGGCCAGTCCGGCCGCCCTGGCCGCCGGCAGGTCGGTGGCGAGGTACTCGTCGGTGACGTTCAGGCCGCGGGTGGCCTTGACCGTCGCGAACTCGACACCCGAGGCCTTCACGGCCTTCCAGTCGATCGGCGCGCCGTTCGGGTGCTGGTACTTGGCCGTGTCCAGGCCGTCGATCGGGTAGCCGGCGGGGCGCGGTGGCGTGCAGTACGTGTTACGGGCGGACCAGTCCACCAGCTTCGCCCAGGTGTTGGGGCCCACGACGCCGTCGGCGCTGAGGCCCGCGCAGTGCTGGAGCTCGACGACCCGGGACTCGGTGCCGCCCCCGAAGTCGCCGTCGATCGTCAGCGGCGGGTAGTGGAGCGGCTCCATGGCCAGGTTGAGCCGGCACTGCACTTCCTTGACCTCGACGCCGTTCGCGCCGTTGCGCAGGGTCGGCCGGGTGTCGGTGTGGCCGCACACGGTCGCCTGCGCCGTGGCCGACGTGCCCTGGGTGGCGCAGGTGTGCGGCTGGGCGGCCCAGGTGTTGAGCGCCGCCCAGGTCTGCGGGCCGAGCACACCGTCCACGCTCAGCCCGGCACACGCCTGGAACTCCTTGACCCGCGTCTCCGTCGCGGGTCCGAACGAACCGTCCGCCGCGATCGGCGTGTACCGGCTCGGCTTCGTCGCGAGATCGAGTTCGCACTGCGCCTCGACCGTCGGGTCCCCTGTCGATCCCCGCTGCAGCGTGGGCTGTTCACTGGTGTGCCCGCAGACCGCGACGGCGGTGGCCGCGGCCTGCGCCGCATGCACCGCCGTGGGCCCGTACAGGGGCAGGACCGCTGCCACGGCGAGGGTCAGACCCCGCAGAAGCGTCCTCCGTCCCATCTGTGTTCCCCCTCTGTGAGTGGCCGGGAGCTCCCGGCGGGGGACATGCTGGCAGCGGCCGACCCCAAGTCCGGCTTCGCCGGCCCGGATCGGGACACCGGGATGGTCGGGCGCCGCTGACCTGCGGGGACGGGGCGCCGCTGGGACGGGGGTGGGACACGGAGGGACGGGAGGGGAGGGGGCGGGGCCGGCTTCCGGGGCTCAGCCGGCCGGTCGGCGGTGCCGGTCGCGGAGGGCGGCGAGGGCGGTGCCGGGGCGGACGAGGCGAAGCAGGCGGAGCCACGCCTTCGTCAGGTGGTGACAGTCCGCGACGAACCACTCCGCGGTCCGGTCGTCCCGGCACGCGATCCTGACCAGGCTCGCCACCGACCAGAACATGCCGGTGACGCGCCTCGCCCGCCGTTGCGCGAAGACGAGGGCGAACAGGATCCTGCTCTCCCGGGCGGGCGCCTCGTGCTCCGGCAGGCTGGCCAGGACCCAGTGGTACCCGGCCATGACCTGGTCGGCCCGTGAGGTGTCCCGGACCGGCAGGCCCAGGTCGCCCAGTGCTCGCCGCTCGCACCATGTGTCCTCCAGTTCGCGGTAGCGGCCGATCGCCGCCGCGGAGGCTTCCATCGCCTGCGATCGCCGGCGGTCGCGCCGCAGCGCCATGGCGAGGCGTTCCAGCGCCTCGGCCTCCTCGTGCCGGTCACCGCGGGTACGGAACAGCGCGATCTCCCGTTCGTGCACCTCGACGGCCTCGGTGGGACGGCCGGCCGCGCACAGGGCGCCGCCCAGGTCGCGCAGCACCCGGATCAGCTGACTCTCCTCGTCGCGCTCCTCGTGGATGGCCGCCGCCCTGCGGTGGGCCGTGACGGCCTCGTCGTACCGGCCGAGCCGCTGGAGCCTGCCGGCCAGGGCCTTCAGGGCCAGGGCCTCCAGCGGACGGTCGCACACCTTGTGGCAGATGGCCACGACCTTCTCGTAGTTGTCCACCGCCTCCTCCGGGCTCATCTCGCTCACCGCCCACAGGTACTGCATGGCGATGGCCTGGTGGTGTTCGTCGCCGCGCTCCTGGTAGACGGCGAGGGCGCGGCGGTGCGCGTCCACGGCGTCGTCGACCCTCTTCATCGCGAACAGCGTCTCCCCGAGACGATTGAGGTTGAGGCCCTCGGCATGCCAGTCGCCGACCGCGGCGAAATGCCGTACGGCCTGAGTGAACAGACCGGCGGCCTGCTCGTACTCGTGGCTGTCGCACAGCGTGTCGGCAAGGCCCACGAGCGCCCTGCCGATCCGGCCCCGGTCGCCGAGTTCCTCGCAGAGAGCCAGGCTCTCGGAATGGGCCGCGGCGGCCTCCTCGAACCGCTCGGCCTGGCGGAGCGCGCTGCCGAGGAGGTGCAGTGCCGCGATCTGCCGCTCCCGGTCGCCGCGTGCCCGGGCGACGTCCAGGCTGCCGGTGGCGGCCTCCACCGCCTCGGGCAGCCGTCCGCAGTCGCAGAGGGCCTGGCTGAGGTGTCCCAGGGCGTTGGCCTCGCAGCAGGTGTGGCCGATCGCGCGGGCGCAGTCGACGGCCAGCTGCGCGGCGGTCACGGCGTCGGCGGCGTACCGGCTCCGCCCCAGCAGGAACAGACGTATGTGTGCTTCCAGTTCCAGCACCGCACGCGCATGTCCGGTGGCCGCGGCCCGGACGATGAGTGCCACCAGGTTCGCCCGTTCCGCCTCCAGCCACTGCATGGCGTGCGCGCGGTCCGGGAAGTCGCCCGGCAACGGTTCGTCGTCGTGGGTGTGCCGGTGCGCGTCCGCCGCGCGCGCGAGCCGCCCGCAGTGCGCCAGCAGCCGGGTGAAGGCGGCGTCCCGCCACTTCGCGCTGTCCTTCTCCACCAGCGCGGCCGCGTAGACACGGAGCAGGTCGTGCATCCGCCAGCGTCCCGAGCGTTGCGGTTGCTCCGCCAGCAGCCCGGCCCGGGCGAGTGCGGCCAGCGAGTCCCGGGTCCGGGCCCAGGGCCGTCCCGCGAGTGCCGCCGCGGCGTCCGTGTCGATGTCCGGGCCCGGACTGAGGGCGAGTTGCCGGAACAGCTGCCGGTGGTGCGTCGGCAACCGCCGGTACGAGAGATGGAACGCGGCCTGGACCGCCGTCGTGTGCCCGCCGTCCTCGAAGCACAGCACGTCCAGGCGGGTCCGGGCGTCGGCGAGGTCGGCGGCGAGCGCGGCGACGGACCGGCCCGCGTCGGTGGTGAGCAGGCATGCGGCGATCTGCAGGGCCAGCGGATGGTGTCCGCAGAGCCCGGCGAGTTCGGCGAGCGCGCCGGACTCCCGCAGCGGGCGCGGATCTTCGGGCCGGGCATGCCGCAGGGCCTCGGCGACCAGGTCGGCGGCTCCCTGCGGTGTCAGCTCGTCCAGGCCGATCAGCCGGGGCTGGAAGGAGGGGCTGGTGAGCAGGTGACGGGAGGTCACCAGCAGCCGGTGTGCGGAGTGGGCCGGGACGAGGCGTTCGATCTGCGCCGCGTCGGCCGCGTCGTCGGCGATCAGCAGGACCGCCCTGCCCTCGTCCGCGAGCCGGTTCAGCGCGGCCTGGCAGAGTCCCGCCTGCTCGTCCGGTGTCCTCGCGTCGTCCACGCACAGCGCCCGCGCCAGCGCGCCGACCGCCTCGTCCGCGCCGACCGGCCCGGCCGGGTCGTAGCCCCGCAGGTGCAGGAAGACCGCGCCGCCGGGAAACCAGCCCCGGGCCACGGCCCGGTGGGCGACATGGAGGGCCAGGGCGGTCTTGCCGATGCCGGGGAGCCCGGAGAGCAACGAGACGACGGCGTCGGGCCGGCCACGGGACGCGGGGGCGAGCAGCGCGAGTACGGCCTCGGCCTCCTGCCCGCGGCCGGCCAGATGCACCGGCTCCGCCGGGAGCTGCAGCACCGGCGACGGGTCCCCGGCGCCCGACGCGCACACGTGGTTGCCGGTGCCGGTGATCTGGATGACATGGCCGTGCCCGGACGCGGTGGCGGCCTGTGCCCGCCCGGCCCTGCTCCTACCGGTCGCCATGCCCGGGACCCGCCGTACCGTCGCTCCCGTCGTTCCCGCCTACCTGGGTGATCCGGGCCCGGCCCGCTGCCCTGGCGCGCTGGGCCAGCCTGCCGGGGCGTTCCGCGGGGGCGCCGGGTCCGGGGCGCCGGCCGCCCGCGACCTGCGTGACCCGGGCGTCGTCCGACGCCGTGGCGCTCTGCCGCACCGCCGGCCGCCGACCCGCCCCCGCCCCGTCCGCCGCTTGCGGGGGTCCCTCGTGCCCCGCCCACCAGCCGGCCGCCGTCCCGACCAGTGCGGCCGCCGTCGTCGCGAACGCCGTGGCCACCACCCACCGGTCGGCCTCCGCACGGGGCAGGAAGCCGAACGACGCGGCCCGCGCCGCCCACAGACAGACCACGAACGAACCGGCCCCCACGCACACCGCGACGACCCAACGCCCCGTGCGTTGCATGCGTCCCCCCTTGCCTCGACGCGTGCTGCCAGAGGTACAGCGACCGACGGCCCTTCGGGGTCAAAACATGGAAAGCACGGACAGAGCCGCCGTCTTGGGGTAACTCGCCCGGAGGGAGGGCCGCCGCGGTCGTCCGCGGGCCGGCGGGAGCTGGTCGCGCAGGCCCCCGCGCCCCTTCCGGGGCGTCGACGTGCCGCGCCCCGCAGGGGCCCCGGCAGTCCCAAGGGCCCGCGCCGTCACGGTGGTTCGCAGGCTTGATCTCCGTGTCCGTCGGGTAGCAGCTTGCGGGAACTTGTGTGGAGGGGGATCACACCGTGTCGGACGACGGCCCGCCGGACGGCTGGGAGGCGCACGAGCGGCGGCTGTGGGAGGCGTACCGGCACGGCGAGTGGTGCGAGGACGTGCCGGAGGTGCGGGCCGAGGCGCTGCGGTGGCTGCTCGTCGCCGCGCCGCGCCCGGTGCGCGGGCGGCTGGCCCGGCTCCGGCTGCGCGGCGCCCGCATCACCGGCACGCTCGACCTGGCCGAGGCGGCCGTCCAGGGCGCGATACGCCTCGATTCCTGCCACTTCGACGAGGCGCCGTGCTTCGACGGCGGGCAGTTCGGTGTGCTCCAGCTGAAGGACTGCGCCCTGCCGGGGCTGAGCGCGGCCGGGGCGCGGGTGGGCCAGGAGTGCGAGATCGTGGGGTGCACCCTCGACGGCACCCTGAACCTCCGCTCCCTGACCGTCGGTACGCATCTGCTGCTCGACCGCTCGACGGTGCGCGCGCCCGACGGCACGGCGGCCGTCGACGCGCAGTCGCTCGCCGTCGAGGAGCACCTCTCGGCGACCGGACTGGTGTGCACCGGGCCGATCCGGCTCATGAGCTCCCGCGTGCAGGACACGCTCGGCTTCCGCGGTGCCCGGCTCCAGGGGGACCGGGCCTGCCTCCAGGCACCCGAACTGACCGTGGGCGGCGGCCTGTACCTCGACCGGGGGTTCTCCAGCGACGGGGGGATCAACCTCTACGGCGCCTCGATAGGCGGTTCGCTGCATCTGGAGGACGCCACCCTGACCGGCCCGGACGCACCCGGCGGCCCGGACGCACCCGGCGGCGACCCCGCCCTGCAGCTGCTCTGCGCCTCGGTCGGCGGCGACATACAGGCCGGCTCGGGGCTCACCGTGCGGGGGAGCGTCGACATGCGGGACACCTCGGTGCGGGGCAGCGTCGTGCTGCGGCGGGCCCGGCTGCACCATCCGGACGGCACCGCGCTCAGGGCCCACCGCCTGCATGTCGGCGGCGACCTCGACTGCCGGTCCGGCTTTGTCTCGCAGGGCACGGTGGACCTGTGCGACGCCCGGGTCGGCGGCTCGGTCCTGTTCGAGGGAGCCGAGCTGACCGGCAGTGCCGGGGCGGCCGCGCTGCGGGCCAACGGCATAGAGGTGGGGGCGGAGTTCAACTGCTGCGAGGGGCTGACCGCGCACGGCCGGATCTCCCTCAGCAGCATCACCGTACGGGCCAAGCTCTGTTTCGAGAACGCCCTGCTGGACGTCCCGGCGGGGGAGCGTGCCCTGATCTGCCGGCGGTCCGCGGCCGCCGACCTGTCGCTGAAGCCCCGCGAGGCACCGCGCGGCATCGTCGACCTCAGCCACACCCGGGTCGGCGTGCTGCGCGACGACCCGGCCGGCTGGCCCGGCGCACTGGTCCTGGAGGGTCTCGCCTACGACAGCGCCCAGCCCGCGCTGTCCGGCCGGCAGCGGCTGACCTGGCTCGACCGCGACCCGGCCGGCTTCGCACCGCAGCCCTACGAGCAGCTGGCCGCCAACTACCGGCGCCACGGCCGCGACGCCGACGCCCGCCTCGTCCTGCTCGCCAAACAGCGCCGCCGGCGGGCCACCCTGGCCTGGCCCGCCCGGATCTGGAGCCTCCTGCAGGACCTCACCGTCGGCTACGGCTACCGGCCGCTGCGCGCGGTGCTGCTGCTCGCGGTCTGCTTCACCGTCGGCACCGCGCTGTTCTCGGCCTGGCCGCCGCTGCCCTACGGCGACGGCACGCCGCCGGACTTCCAGCCGGCCGTGTACACCCTCGACCTGCTGCTTCCGGTGGTCGACTTCGGGCAGGAGCGCTCGTACAGCTCCCACGGCGCCATGCAGTGGGCGGTGGTCGCCCTGGTCAGCGTGGGCTGGGTCCTCGTGACCACGGTGGTGGCGGGCGCCAACCGGGTCCTGCGCAGGTCCTGATCCGGGACGGAGCGGTGGGACCCGGCCGGTTTCTGTGAACACAGTCGGAACAACAGGGCAACCGTGACGGTCCCCCGCATGTCTAGGCGGTGTGACGCAGCATCAGGACTCGCCGTACGGAGGCGGCGAGCCGCCGATCCCGAAAGGGGATTCCATGCGCATCCGCCCGGCCGTCGCCGCCGTGTCCCTTGCCACCGGTCTTGCCGCCCTGTCCGCGTCGGTGCTTCCGACAGCCGCCCAGGCGGCGGACCGGACCGCGGCCGGCGACACGGTGTTCTCGAACGTCGTCGTCAACGGCGGCAAGGACATCGTCCTCGGCCTCACCACCAAGAAGACCGTCACGATCACCTGGACGGCCACGGACCCGGACGGCGTCGTCGCGTCCTGGGCCTACCTGTGGCACGGCCCGAACACCGACGACGAGGACGGCACCCTGGGGGCGTACCCGGCGGGTACCTGCGAGGTGCCGGCCATCGCCAACCCCACCACCGCGAACTGCACGGTGAGCATCGCCGTGGACGCCGCGCGCGACCTCGACCACAACGGCCTCGCCGGCAGGTGGAACGTGCTCGCCGGGGCGCAGGACCGTACCGACGACTGGACGGAGATCGACGTCGCGGGCACGGCGTCGGTCAAGCGGCTGGGCAAGGTCACGGTGAACGCCTCGCCGGAGCCGGTGAAGAAGGGGAGGACGATCACGGTCACCGGCAGGCTCACGCGCGCGAACTGGTCGAGCGGCAGCTACACCGGCTACCAGGGGCAGGCGGTCAGGCTGCAGTTCCGCAAGAAGGGCAGCAGCACCTACACCACCCTGAAGACCGTCACCAGCGGCAGCGGCGGCGCGCTGCGGACCACCACCAAGGCCAAGGCCGACGGCTACTTCCGCTACGTCTTCGCCGGCACCGCCACCACCGGCCCGGCCACGGCGGTGTTGTCGCTGGTCATTACTGGCAGGCCTCGCAGGACTCGGGGTTTTCCAGGGAGCAGGCGACGGCGTCCTCGGG